>NZ_BAAAUG010000147.1:0-56819 GCF_039533825.1 Streptomyces rectiviolaceus | reverse complement strand
AGCGGCTCGGCAGCCGCCCCGTGCCGGACGCCGCGCGCCCGCTCCATGAACAGCCGTACCGCCGGCCCCGGTTCCTCGTCCGCCCCCGGCGCGCCGACCGGGAGCGGTCCGAGGCGCAGCACCAACTCCTGGCCGAGGCCCAGTGGTTGACGCCCGGTGGCGAGTACGCGGACGCCCGGCGCGCGCTGCAGCAACGACTGCACCAGGCGCACGCACTCATCGCGTACGGGATCGAAGTCGTCGAGAACCACGAGCACCCGGCGCGACCTGAGCCGTGACATGAGCTCCCGCTCGCCGAAACCGCCCTGCTCACAGGCGTCCTGCTCATATGCACCCTGCTCACGGGCGCCCTGCTCGTTCCCGGCCGCGAGCGGGTCCTGCTCCTGCTCGCCCCCGCCCACTTCCCCGTCCATGGCCTCGATCACCGCCCGCGCCATCGACTGCCCCCGCGCCGGACCGCCGTCCCACCACCGCACGACCACCACGCCGTCCGTCAGCTGGCTGCCCACCGCCGCCGCGGCATGCGCCGCGAGGGTGCTCTTGCCGACGCCCGCACCGCCGACCACCGTCACCAGCCTGCTCTGGGCCAGCAGGCGGCGGAGCCGTGACAGCTCATCGGCCCGGCCCATCAGACCACCCCCGCGCACACGCACTCGCCCTGCCATCCCCTTCACGCTCGGGCCCTTCCACGCCGCGAGCCCTGCCGCCCGCCCCACCACACTCGCCGTGCAGAATCGTCACTGCATCGAATTCGACAGATCCTCTAACTCCGTGTCCCGATCTGGGTTACGGGGCGAAGGGCCCGGCGGCCAGTCAGGTAGATCAGCCGTCACCGGCGTCCTGCCTGACGTGACCAAGAAAGAGCCGGAGCAACCGGCCCACGAGAGGCCGACAGCGCAGAGACCCGCGCAGGAGCGGCTCTCAGCCGCCGAGACCTGGCGGGCGCTGTACCGCTACTTCCGCCCGCACCGCTGGGTCGTCGCGCTCGGCGCCCTGTGCACGCTGATCGGCGCGGCCACCGGCCTCGCCCAGCCGCTCGCCGCGAAAGCCCTGGTGGACCGGCTCGGCAGCGACGACTCGATCGCCGGGATCATCCTCCTGCTCACCGCGCTCGTGGTGATCGGCACCGCCATCGAGTCCGTCGGCGCGTACGTCCTCGAACGCACCGCCGAGTCCGTGGTCCTCGCGGCCCGGCGCACCCTGATCGGGCGACTCCTGAGACTGCGCGTGCCGGAGGTGGAGCGCACCCAGCCCGGCGACCTGATGTCCCGGATCACCTCGGACACGACACTGCTGCGCGCGGTCACCACGCAATCCGTGGTGTCCGCCGTCGCGGGCGGACTGACCTTCATCGCGACGATCGTGATGATGGGCCTCATGGACGTCGTCCTGCTCAGCGTCACACTCGGCGTGATCGTGCTCATCGGCGGCGCCGTGGCCCTGGTGATGCCCAAGATCGCACAGTCGACGGAGCGGGCCCAGGAGGCGGTCGGCACCATATCTACCGCGCTCGAGCGGGCGTTCGGTGCGTTCCGCACGCTCAAGGCCTCGGGCGCCGAGGCGCGCGAGACCGCCGCCGTGCAGGCCGCCGCGCAGGAGGCCTGGCGGCACGGCGTGCGCTCCGCCAAGTGGCAGGCGGTGGCCTGGAGTTCGGTGGGCTTCGCCGTGCAGGTCTCGTTCCTGGCCGTCCTCGGCATCGGCGGCGCGCGCGTAGCGTCCGGCGCCATCTCGGTCTCGACGCTCGTGGCGTTCCTGCTCTTCCTCTTCTACTTGATCGACCCCGTGTCCCGTCTCGTCGAGGGCGTCTCGCAGTACCAGGTCGGCTCGGCGGCCATCGCGCGGATCGTGCGGGCCGAACGCCTGGAGACGGAGGACGTCACCGAGCCCGACCGGCGGCCGGAGCGGACCGGCCCCGCCGCCGTCGCCTTCGAGGACGTGACCTTCCGCTACCGGGAGGGCCTTCCGTACGTCCATCACGGCGTGAGCTTCGACATCCCGGGCCCCGGCATGACCGCCTTCGTCGGCCCCTCGGGCGCGGGCAAGACCACGGTCTTCGGCCTGCTTGAGCGCTTCTACGACGCGACGGGCGGCCGCGTCCTCGTCGATGGCCGCGACGTGCACGAGTGGCCGCTCGCCGAACTCCGTTCCGTCATCGGATACGTGGAGCAGGACGCGCCCGTCCTCGCCGGCACCCTGCGCGAGAACCTCCTCTTCGGGGCGCCCGGCGCGACCGGCGACGAGATCCAGGACGTACTCGTACGCGCCCGACTGGACACGCTCGTCGACCGGCTGCCGGACGGTCTGGAGACGCTGGTCGGACACCGTGGCTCCCAGTTGTCCGGCGGCGAACGCCAACGCGTGGCGATCGCCAGGGCGCTGCTGCGCAAGCCACGCCTACTGCTCCTCGACGAGGCGACCTCGCAGCTCGACGCGGTGAACGAACTGGCCCTGCGGGACGTCGTCGCCGAGGTCTCACAGGAGGTGACGGTCCTCGTCGTGGCGCACCGCCTTTCGACCGTGACGCTGGCCGACCGGATCGTGGTGATGGACGCGGGGCGGGTCCGCGCGTCCGGCACCCATGACGAGTTGGTGGCGGCCGATCCCCTCTACGGGGAGCTGGCGGCGACGCAGTTCCTCGCGACGCCGGCATGATCGCCCGGGCCACCGATATCGGCTGGCCCCGGCGTGACACTCAGGGTTGGATGGCGGGCATGACCAGCGGACGCAGACGAGCGGAACTGTTCGTCGACGAAGAACGGGACGGCCGGCTGGGCGCACGCACCACCGGCGAGGAGCGCCTCATGCTCGCCGACTTCCTCGCGGCCCAGCGGGCCACGCTCGAGCTGAAGTGCGCGGGCCTGGAGGGCGAGTTGGCCCTGCGGTCCGTCAGGCCCTCCACGCTCTCGCTGCTCGGCATCGTCCGGCACATCGCCGATGTGGAGCGCCGCTGGTTCCGCCGTGTGCTGGCCGGTCAGGACGTGCCGCTCCTCTTCGGCTCTGACGTCGACCCCGACCAGGACTTCGACGGCGCCGTGCCCGACCCGGCCGTCATCGCCGCCGCCTGGGAGGCCTGGCGTGCCGAAGCGGCGTTCGCCGACCGCTTTGTCGCCGAAGCTCCCGATCTCGACGTCGAGGGCGACGACGGGTGGCGCGGAACGGTGTCGCTGCGCTGGGTGCTGATCCACATGATCGAGGAGTACGCCCGGCACAACGGCCACGCCGACCTGCTCCGCGAGCGGATCGACGGCGCGATCGGCGTGTAGCGGTGTACGTGCGGGACCGCCCTCACGACCGCCATGAACGACCTCGTACCTGGGAGGCGCTCGCCGGGCGGCAACGGCGATGATCTCTCCATGAGTACGAGTGAGATCACGCTGATGTCCGACCCGAAGGTGGCCGCCGTGCCGGTCCAGGAGTGCGGGGAGCGCCTCGTGGATGTACGCCACGGTGGCACGCTCCTGGTCGACACCCGCGCCCAGGACACCGAGGACGCCTTCGTCCGGCTGCGCGAAGGCGTCCTGGAGCGCCTCCTGCACGCCCAGACGCTGCTGCCCGACGGACTGCGCCTGCTGTTCGTCGAGGGCTACCGCCCGCCGTGGCTGCAGCGCGGCTATTTCGAGGAGTACGAGGGTCAGCTCAGGGCCATCCACCCCACGTGGCCCGCCGAGCGCCTCCACGCGGCGGCCAGCCGCTACGTCTCCCCTCCGGAGATAGCCCCGCACAGCGCGGGCTCCGCCGTGGACCTCACCCTCGCCGACGCCGACGGCCGCGAACTCGACCTGGGCACACGGATGAACGCCTCCCCGGAGGAGAGCGAGGGCGCCTGCTACACCGACGCCGGCAACATCACGCCCGGGGCCCGCAGGAACCGCGAGATACTCGGCACGGCCCTGCGGGACGCGGGCCTGGTCAACTACCCGACCGAGTGGTGGCATTGGTCCTACGGCGACCGCTACTGGGCCCTGGCGACGGGCGCGCCGCACGCCCTCTACGGGAAGGCTGAATCAGGGTGGTGAGCGCCGCGACGAGAGCGGTCGCGGTGAAGACGGCCGGGAGGCCGTGGTGTTTGGCCAGGGCTCCGAGAAGTGCCGGACCGGTCACGGTGCCCAGGCCGAGGAAGAGGACGGTGGCGGTGAAGCCCGGGGTCGGCAGGTCCGGGAAGACGCGGTAGCTCCACACCGCCAGGAGACCTGAACCGGCCATGAAGCACGGTCCGTAGAGGAGAGCGGAGAGCATGGCGCCGGGCAGGGCCATGCCAGGCAGCCCGGCGACGGCCAGCAGCCCCGCGGCTCCGCCGAGCCCGATGAAGATCCCCCGGTGCACCCGGCGCAGCCCGTACCGGGAGATGGCGTGCCCCGTCAGGACGCCGGCGGTGCCCGAAAGCCCCATCAGCGTCCAGAACAGCGGCGCGACGATGTCGGAACCGGCGCCCGCGTGCTCGGAGACCGCCTCGACGGCGAACGCCCAGTAGACGGCGCCGACCAGGCCGTAGGACAGGGCGGTCGCGTAGAGGGGGATGGCCGCGGCGCGCGTGAAACGGCCGAGGCCGGGCCGGTGCGTGGGGGAATGCCCCGGGGCGGGGGGATTCCGCTCGGCGCCGCGGGCTCCGCCGGGCAGGACGCGGGCGTTGTACAGCGTGGCCAGGAGCGCGGCGGCGGTGAAGGCCAGCCAGGCGTGGCGCCAGCGCGGCCCCTGGGCGACCAGTGCCAGAGGTCCGGCCACGGTGACCGCGAAGGCCGTGCCGGTGGCGATGGCGCCCATCGCCCGCTCCCGCAGGTGCGGCGCGAGCACGCGGTCGACCGCGTCGGAGTAGGGCGCCCACACCCAGCCCGGGCTCGTGCCGGCCAGGACGAGGCCGGTGGTCAGCGTGACCGGCCCGCCGGCGCAGGCCACCAGGCCCATGCCACCGGCCGCGGACAGGCCGCCGATGACGACCAAGGGGCGTGGCCCGAGCCGCGTGACGAGTACGCCGACCGACAGCAGGGCGATGACGTATCCGAGGTAGCTCGCGCTCGCGATCAGGCCGACCAGCGAGACCGGGAGGTCGAAGGCGCGCCGGAACTCGGGGAGGAACAGTCCGTAGCCGTAGCGCGCGAAGCCGAAGGTGACGCCGACCGCCGCCATCCCCGCCACGCTCACCTGCCACTGCCCGGGCGCGCCAGCCGCCCGTTCTTCTCGTCCCACGTCTGCCGCCTTCCGCTCATGTGCCGGCGGTCGTCGTGTGCACCGGCAGTACTGAGCCTGTGGCCTGCGGCGACGTCGGACCAGTGACGTAAACGTCAGGGAGCGCTAGATTTACGACATGCCTTCCCAGCGTCCGGTGCGTGTGGCCGTCACCTTGCTCTCGCCGTCCTCGCTCTTCGAACTGGCCGTGCCGTGCGCGGTGTTCGGCCAGGAGCGAGGGGAAATCCCCTCCCCGGGGTACGAGCTGGTGCTGTGCCAGACCGTGCCGGGCGCGCACCACGCGGTGGGCGGGTTGCGGCTGGAGAGTTCGCACGGCCTGGAGGCCCTGGACTCGGCCGACTTGGTGATCGTCCCGGCCTGTGTGATGGACGGCTACGAACCTCCTCCCGCGCTCCTCGACGCGCTGCGCGCGGCACATGCCCGTGGGGCCCGGATCGCTTCGCTGTGCTCGGGCGCGTTCGTGCTGGCGGCGGCCGGGCTCCTCGATGGCCGGGAGGTGGCGACCCACTGGATGTACGCCGCCGAACTGCGCCGCCGTCACCCCGGTGTCAGGGTCGACGACCATGCCCTCTACATCGACGACGGATCCATCCTGACCAGCGCGGGCACGGCGGCCGCGCTCGATCTGTGCCTGCACATCGTGCGCGGCGACCACGGCGCGGCCGCTGCCGCGGAGGTGGGCCGCCGGATGGTGGTGGCCCCGCACCGGGAAGGCGATCAGGCCCAGTACGCCCGGCCCACGGCGCGGGTGGGGCAGTCCGCCGCGGCCTCCGCCGGTCTGGCCCCGGTGCTCGACTGGGCCCTTGCCCGGCTGCACGAGCCGCTGCCCGTCGCCGAGCTCGCCGCCCGCGCGGGCATGAGCGTACGCACCTTCGAGCGCCACTTCGCCCGTGAGGTGGGCACCACCCCTCTGAAGTGGCTCAACCAGCAGCGGGTCACCCACGCCCGCGCGCTGCTCGAGACCACCGACCTGCCCGTCGACACCGTCGCCGAACGCGCCGGTCTGGGCACGGGAGACGGCTTGCGCCAGCATTTCCACCGTTCGCTCGGCACGACTCCCGCCGCCTACCGGCGTACCTATCGCGGCACGCCCGGCTGACGTCGCGCGGAGGCTAGCGGGCGGGCAGCAGTCGGCTGACGAGGTCGTGCCACCCGGCGTCCACGCGGTCGAGCGGCATGCCGAGCTCGACGGTCAGATGGTGGACCAGGACGCTGTCGATGGAGCCGAGCAGGGCGTGCGCGAGGAGTTCGGCGTCGCCCTCAACGCCCGCCTGGCGCAGCAGCATCGTGACGTGCGTGAGGCGCAGCCGGTTCGCCGGGACGGCGTAGGTGCGCAGCGGATCGGTCCGGGAGGACAGGATCAGCTCGTGGTGGTCGCGTTCGTGGCGGATGAGGGCGGGACCGAACGCGTGCAGGCGCTCCAGGGGCGGGGCGTCGGGGCCCAGCGGGGCCGGGCCAGAGAGGAAGGCGGCCTGGAGCTGCTGCTCGCGGTGGTCGAGCAGGGCGACGAGGAGGCCGGTGCGGTCGCCGAAGCGCCGGAACACGGTTCCCTTGCCGACGCCCGCCGCCGCGGCCACCGCGTCCATGGTCAGGTGCGCGGCCCCGCACCCGGCCATCAGCCGCGATGCGGCCTCCAGCAGACGCGTGCGGTTGCGCGCCGCGTCGGCCCTGAGCGACGGCGGCTCGCCGACCGGGGTGAGGGCGAGCTCGGTCGCCCCGCCCGGGGCGTCGGGCGAGGGGAAGGGCGGGGAAGCGGAGCCGGTCATGGATCCAGCGTAGCGCTCCGAGCAGCTAAGTGGACCGTGGTCCGAATAGGTGGTACAACTTTAAACGGACCCCGGTCCGCTTGATTTCGTACTTCGTTGATGAGTTCTGTCCGCACTTCTTTCAGGAGTTCCGCCATGTCTGTACGCATCCTCTCCCTCGTCGGCAGCCTCCGCGCCGGCTCCCACAACCGCCAGCTCGCCGAGGCCGCCGCCAAGCACGCGCCCACCGGTGTGGACGTCGAGCTGTTCGAGGGCCTTGCGGACGTGCCCTTCTACAACGAGGACATCGACGTCGAGGGCAGCGTCCCGGCCGCCGCGGCCCGCCTGCGCGAGGTGGCCGGCGCCGTCGACGCCTTCCTCCTCTTCTCGCCCGAGTACAACGGCACCATGCCCGCCGTCCTCAAGAACGCGATCGACTGGCTGTCCCGTCCGTACGGCGCCGGTGCGATCTCCGGCAAGCCGGTCGCCGTGGTCGGCACCGCGTTCGGCCAGTACGGCGGCGTGTGGGCGCAGGACGAGGCCCGCAAGGCCGCGGGCATCGCGGGCGGCGCGGTCATCGAGGACGCCAAGCTCTCCATCCCCGCCTCCCTGACGCGCTTCGCCGAGATCCACCCGGCCGACGACACCGAGGTCGCCACGGCCCTCACCGAGGTCGTCGCCCGCCTCACCGAGCAGGCCACGCCCGCCGCTGCCTGACCCGTCAGACGACGGGCGCGGGCAGGGCGACCCCGGTGAGGAGTTCAGCCTCGTGCCACAGGCGGGCGTTGGCCGCGGTGTCCAGGGCCCGCTTGGTCACCCGTGCGGTGGTGGTGGGGCCGACGAGGCCGAAGCGGCCGCCCGGACCGTAGTAGCCACCGGCGGCGGCGTCGGGGCTCGTCGCCGCGTACAGCAAGGGCTCCGTGCCCTGCTCGACCCCCTGCGAGGGCAGCAGGGGCAGCGAGGTGAGCGGGGCGGACCTCGGCTTGTCGCGGCCGAGACTCGCGCCCGCCGTCTGGAGGTTGGTGCGGGTGTACCCGGGGTGGGCGGCGGTGCTCAGGAGGTTCCAGCCGCGCTCGGCCGCGACGGTGGCCAACTGCCGGGCCAGCATCAGGTCGGCGAGCTTGGACTGTGCGTACGAGCGGTAGGGGCTGTAGCGGCGGCGCTCCCACTGGAGGTCGTCGAAGCGGATCCGGCCGTAGTCGGCCATGCCGCTGCTCATGGTGGTCACGCGCGGCGCCTTCGCGGCCAGCAGCAGGGGGAGCAGGCGCAGGGTCAGCGCGAAGGGGCCGAGGAAGTTGCTGCCGAGTTGCAGCTCGAAGCCGTCGGCCGTGGTCATGCGGGTGGGCGGCGCCATCACTCCGGCGTTGTTGACCAGCAGGTCGAGGGGCGCTGCGTCAGCGATGAGGCCGTCGGCGAACTCCTCGACCGACGACAGGTCCGCGAGGTCCACCCGGCGCACGTCGATGCGCGCCTGCGGGTGCTCGGTGAGGATCTCGGCGCGGGCCTGCTCGCCCTTGGCGACCGTGCGCACGGCCATCACGACATGCGCTCCGGCACCGGCGAGTCGGCGGGAGGTTTCCTTGCCGGTGCCGCTGTTCGCGCCGGTGACGACGGCGAGCGTGCCGGTCTGATCGGGAACGGCGTACATGGTGACTCCTTGAAGGGATGCGACGGGGAGGGCAGCGAGAGCCGACACCGAACGGCGATATCGGACCACCGGTCTCTTGTGTTCGAAGCTAGCAGACCGCCGGTCCGATAACAACAGACCGGGGGTCTGTAGACTCTGGTCATGACAGAAACGCCCTTCCGGCGAGCCCGCAGCGAGGAACAGCGCGCCGTACGCAGACAGGCGATCCTGGACACCGCGGCCACGATGCTGACCGAGATGCCGGTCGCCCAGCTGAGCCTCAACGAGCTGAGCCGTCGCGTCGGCCTTGCGAAGTCGAACGTGCTGCGCTACTTCGAGTCCCGCGAGGCCGTGCTGCTCGAACTGCTCGACGTAGAGCTGGGGGAGTGGCTTCGGGAACTGGACGGCGAACTGTCCGCCGCGGTCGACGCCGCCGCGTCACCCACCGAGCGTGGCGACCGGCTGGCCGCCACGCTCGCGACGTCCCTGGCGGCACACCCCGTCCTGTGCGACCTGGTCAGCGCGCAGGCCGCGGTCCTCGAACGCAATGTCTCCCCGGAGATCGCAGCGGAGTACAAGCGAGCCGCCATGGCGAACGTCGGCGTACTGGTCGGACTCGTGCGCGCGCACCTGCCGGAGCTCACCGAGGACGACGGAATACGGTTCGCCACCTACGCGGTCATGGTGACGGGCGGCGTCTGGACGCACTCGCAGCCGTCCGCCGCGATGCTGGCCGCGTACGAGGCCGATCCCGAACTGGCCGCGCTGCGGCTCGACTTCACCGCGGTCGTCCGCGAGGCGCTCGAAGTGCTGCTCAGCGGGCTGCTCGCACGGGCCGCGCGCTGAGCAGCCCGCGCCTAGATTGGTCCCATGTACTCGACACAGGTGTCCGGGCACGTGAACGCCCCGCGTACGGCCGTCTACCAGGCGCTTGTGGACGCGGACGCGATCGCCCGCTGGCGCGTGCCGGACGGCATGAGCGGACAGGTGCACACCTTCGACGCCCGCGAAGGCGGGCGGTTCCGCGTCTCGCTGACGTACGACGCGCAGTCCGGCACCGGCAAGTCGGCCTCGCACACCGACACGTACCACGGCCACTTCGCGAAGCTCGTACCGGACGAGCAGGTGGTCGAAGTGCTGGAATTCGAGACCCAGGACCCCGCGCTGGGCGGCACCATGACGATGACGACCACGCTCACCGACGCGGACGGCGGAACCGATGTCCTGGTCGTGCACGAAGGGATCCCTGACAGCATCCCTGCCGCCGACAACGAGACGGGGACGCGCATGGCGTTGGCGCATCTTGCCCGGCTCGTCGAGGGGACGCGGTAGGCGGATCAGCTCGCACGCGGCTCGGCAGGGCTCCGCAGGAACGCCGTGAGCGCGACGGCGGCGAGCAGCACGATCGCGGGCGTGAGCGCGGCGGCCGTGCCGTGCTGGAGCTGCAGCAGTCCGCCCGCGAGCGCGCCCGCGAACATCGCGGCGACGGACACGAACCGGCGCACGGCCGCGGGGCCGGGCCGGTCGGAGGCCAGTCCGGTCAGGGTGCGCGTGAGGACGGTGGTGGTCAGATCGGGTACGGCGAGCTTGCCGACCACGGCGTTCTGCAGCCCCATGCCGAGCGCGAGCAGCACGATCAGGACATGTCTGAGGCCTGCGGTGAGTTCGAGCACCAGGGCCGCCGCCGCCAGCACGGCGTGCGCCGCGACAAGGAGCGCGAACAGCCGCAGCGGCTCCGCGACCCGTGGCGCGATCCGGCCGCCCGCCCACGCTCCGGCCACGAAGGCGGCGACCGCGAGGAGCGACGCCGTCGCGGACAACTGCACGTCGCCCGCGAGCGCGAAGCCCAGGAAGACCACGTTGCCGGTCATGTTGGCGACGAAGACACGGTCGAGGCCCAGATAGCTGACGGCGTCGACAAGACCCGTGACGAAGGTCAACAGGACGAGGAGCGGAGGCAGCACGCCGTGATGGTCCTCGGTGTCGCGGAAGAGGAGCGCGGCGGCCCGGTCGAGCGGTGAGTTCATACCGTCTCTTCGGCAGGGACGCGCCGCGGCCCGACCGGGCACCGCCGACTTCACCTCACCGTTCCCACGCCCGGAGCGCCTCGCCCCCGGGGTCCTCACGAACGGTCCAGCGGTTGCCGATGACCGCGGTGGCCCGGCGCCGGGTGTCGTACGGGGCCCAGCCGGGGTCGCCGGTGCGGGCGAAGCGGATCCAGGCGGCATGCATGCGGGGGGCCAGGTCGCGGGGAGGGGTGCCGGGGCCGAACAGGGCGTCGGGGCCGCGTAGTTGAGCCGGGTCGAGGCCGAAGACGAAGGGGAGTTCCACCGTGTGGGTGGCGCCGAGCAGTCCGCCGAAGGCACTGGAGCGCCAGTCGAACAGATAGCTGTAGGTGGCGCCGGAGGAGCGCTCGGCGTGAGCGTCGGCCAGGGCCCGGCTTCCCGCGCCGAACAGCGCGTCGCCCATGACGGCGGAGCGAAGCTGCCCGGGGGCGGCCCCGGGGTACGCCGCGCGGTAGGCGGCGAGGAGCAAGTCCGGTTCGGGGTGGGAGCGTTCGGCGGTGGTGCGGACGTCGGCCATGGTCGAGGCGGCGTAGGCGCCGGAGGGGACGAGGTAGAGGTTGCCTTCCTCCGCGTTGGTGCCGATGAGGAGATCGATGCCGTCGCTGCCGAGTCCGGCGGCGACGGCATCGGCCGGCTGGCGGTCCGCGACCACGCTGAAGGGGCTGAGGCCGATCAGCGGGTCGTAGGCGCTGGTGGTCCGCAGGTCGATGCCGCCGAGTGCGGCCGCGGCCTCGACCAGACGCGCGTCGGGGACGGTGTCGAAGGCGTCGGTGCGCGGCGCGATACCCAGGGCTGCCGCTGCCGCCTTCGTCACCCGGGCGGCCTGTTCGGGCGAGAAGGCGCCCAGACCGCTGCCGCTCTGCACGATGGCGCGCTGGACGAGGCCCCTGCTCTCCGGAGCGGCGATGACGGCGCCGGTGAGGGTGGCTCCGGCAGACTGGCCGAAGAGCGTGACCCGGCCGGGATCTCCTCCGAACGCGGCGATGTTCTCCCGTACCCAGCGCAGGGCGGCGAGGACGTCGAGGAGTCCACGGTTGCGCGGAGCTCCGGGAAGATCGAGGAAACCGGCGATACCCAGGCGGTAGTTGACGGTCACCAGGACGACTCCGTCGCGCGCGAAGGCGGCGCCGTCGTACAGGCTCGCCCTGGTCGAACCCGCCACGAAGCCTCCGCCGTGCACGAAGACCATGACGGGCAGGGCCTGGTCCGGGTCCTGCCCCCGGCGGTTGGGGTCGGGGGCCCATACGTCGAGAGTGAGGTAGTCCTCGCCTGGCACCCAACCGGGGCCGAAGTAGGGCGACATGTCGATGCCGCCCAGGTTCCGTGCGGCCTGCGGCGCGGTCGGCCCCGCCGCGGTCGCGTCCCGGACGCCGTCCCACGGGGCGTGCCGCTGAGGTGCGGCGAAACGTCCGGCATGGGCAGGGGGTGCGGCGTACGGGATGCCGCGGAAGACCGTGATTCCTTCGTGCGGGGCGCCGGCGACCACTCCCTGTGCGGTGGTCACGGTGCGGGTGCCGGGGCGTTGCTCGGTGCGGTGCTCGGCGCGGTGCTCGGTGGTCATGCCTTCGTCACCCGGCCCTCGTGCGCTCCATGCCCCTCGTCGCGCTCGGCGGCCTCGTACCCCTCTGCGCGCCCGTACGGCGTGAAGGGGGCCCACCCCTTGATGGCGAACGCGCTCCCCGAGCGCTCGACCTCGGCGGCACCGTGCCCTCCCAGGTGGGCGGGCACGACGAGCGCGTTGTGGTCGGCGGCCCGGCCGAGGATCCGTCGGCGCGTGGCGCGGGCGCCGACGGGGTCCTCGCAGAAGCAGCTGTTGTGGTCCGGATCGACGAGCTGGACGGGACTGTGCAGCAGATCGCCGACGAAGACCGCACGGTCCGTCCCACTGGCGAGGGTGAGCACGCTGGATCCGGGGGTGTGCCCGGGGGCCGCTTCGAGCCGCAGGGCGGCGTCGATCCGGTGGTCTCCTTCCCACAGCTGCGCCTGTCCCGCACGGTGCACGGGGGCGACGCTGTCCTCGAAGACGTTCTGGTTGCCGCGGCCGAGCAGCGGCTTGTGGCCGTTCTCGGGGTTCCAGAAGTCGTAGTCGTCCTTGGGCAGCAGATAGGTGGCGTTCGGGAAGGTGGGGACCCAGTCCCTGCCGTCCAGACGGGTGTTCCAGCCGACGTGGTCGACGTGCAGATGTGTGTTGATCACGATGTCGACGTCCTCGGGGGCGACGCCCGCCCGCGCAAGGCCGGCGAGGAAGTCGGTGCGCAAGTGGCTCCACACCGGGGAGTAGGGACGCTCCTTGTCGTTGCCGACGCCGGTGTCGACGAGGATGGTCTTCCCTTCGCTGCGCAGCAGCCAGCTCTGGACCGCGGAGTTGACGATGTTGGTCCGTGGGTCGAGGAAGTCGGGTGCGTGCCAGGCGGAGTTCTCGCGCCAGGCGTCTTCGGGGACGGTGGGGAGGAACTGGCCGGGCGTCATGCCGACGGGGCCGTAGTACTCCTTGACGCGGGTGACGGTGACGTCGCCGAGTTCGATCTGACCCAGCTGCTCTGTCTGCTCTGTCTGCTCTGTCTGCACTGTTTGTTCCGTCTGTTCCATCGGGGTGCTCCATGGCCGGGGATGGGCTTCGGATCACCACCGTCGTCCTGTCCGCGCAGGTCAGCCAGACCCGCCGCTGCCTACCCCGGACAGGGTCAGGCTGCCGCGCACGGGCCGGTGCAGACTGGGGGCCATGAGCGAACGAGGCAGGCTCGGCGACTTCCTGTACGCCCGGCGTTCCCAGCTGCGTCCCGCCGACGTCGGCCTGAAGGACTACGGCGACCGGCGGCGCGTGGCAGGACTGCGCAGGGAAGAGCTCGCACTGCTCGCCGGGGTCAGCGCCTCGTACTACACGAGGCTGGAACAGGGCCAGTCGGTGGGAGCGTCCGCGGAGATCCTGGACGCGGTCGCCGGGGCTCTGTGCCTCGACGAGTCGGAACGCCGGCATCTGCACGACCTCGCCGACGCCGGCAGAAGGCGAGCCCCGGCCCGCCGGCCACGGCCCGAGCAGGCGGGGACCGCGACGCTCCATCTGCTGAGCACCCTGGAGAGTGTTCCGGCACTGGTCAGCGGCCGTCGTACGGACGTGCTCGCCTGGAACCGCCTTGGGCACGCACTGTTCGCGGCGCACGTGAGCCCCGACAGCCCCCAGCGGGCAGCCGAGCGCCCCAACCTGGCCAGGATGCTCTTCCTGGACCCCCACACCCGAGCGTTGTACGCCGACTGGACGGCGAAGGCCAAGGCCGTCGTCGAGAACCTGCGGATGGTCGCAGGGCGCTACCCCGACGACACGCTGCTGACCTCCCTCATCGGTGAACTCACCGTCAAGAGCCCGGAGTTCGCCGCCATGTGGACCGGCCACCAGGTGCACCCCTGCGACTTCGCGAGCTACGAGATGCGTCACCCTCTTGTCGGCACCCTCACCGTGACGCAGCAGAGCCTCAATCTCCCCCAGGTGACGGACCAGCACCTGGTGCTCGCCGTCACCGAGCCCGGCTCACCGTCGCGGGCGGCCGTGAGTCTCCTCGCCCAGGCCGCCACCACCGCCTCCGCCCACTCGGGGGAGCGAGCCGATCGCCACGCCCACCACACGGCGGACCAGGGGAGTGGCCCCGGCGGCCTCGGAGCGCGGCCCTAGGACGGCGAGCGCCCCTCCAACGCGGTCTGCCAGCCCGGCAGTTCGGCCTCTCGCGTCGGCGCCGCCCGCCGCCCGCCCCGCGCGAAGAAGTCGGCAAGCGGCAGCGTCGCCGCGCCGACCGTCACCGCGTCCGGCCCGAGGCGGCCCAGATCGATGGTGACGCGCCCCGCCGGGTAGGAGAGGGCGTAGGTGGGGATGTAGCGCTTCACCGCGGTCAGGAAGCGCTGCCCGAGCTGGAGTCCGGCCCAGCCGCCGACGAGGATCCGCTCCGGCTGGAAGAGGTTGATCAGGTCGGAGAGGCCCGCCCCCAGGTACTCGGCGGTCTCTTCCAGAACCAACTGGGCCGTCGGGTCGGCCGCGTCGCCGTCCTCCGGGTAGGCGGCGTTGAGCATGGCGGTGAGTGCGCTCTCCTCGTCCGTGTTCCCGGGCGGCCGCCCGCCCGCCTCCTGCCACCGTTCGAGCAGCGCCTCCGCACCCGCGTACGCCTCCAGGCAGCCAAGGGCACCGCACCGGCACCGTCTGCCCTGCACCCGTACGGTGAGGTGCCCCCACTCGACGGCGCGGCCCTGCTCCACGTCCTCGGTGACGACGCAGGCGCCGACACCCGAGCCGAACAGGACCATCACCGCGTTGCGCGTCCCGCGCCCGGCACCGAACCACATCTCCGCCTGGCCGAGTGTCTTTGCCCCGTTGTCGATGAAGTACGGGACGGAGTCGGGGAGTTGGCCGGTTTCCCGCAGCAGCGACTCCAGTGGGACCGCGTTCCAGCCGATGGTCTGCCCGTGCACGACGGCGCCGAGCTCTCCGTCACGCGCGACGATTCCGGGGACGCCGATCCCGACGCCGAGGAGCCCATCGGCCGTGCCGCCCGCCGCGCCGAGCACCTCGCCGATCCCGTCGCGGATGTGCTCCGCGATGCCGCCGACGTCATGGCCCTTGAGGGTCAACGGCCGCTCGGCCCTGGCGAGTTCGGCCAGGGAGAGGTCGAAGAGTTCGACGCGTACGCGGGTCTCGCCGACGTCCACGCCGATCAGCTGACCCCGGCCCGGCGCGACCCGAAGGAGCGTACGAGGGCGCCCGCCGTCGGACTCCACGCTGCCCGCCTCCTCCACCCATCCCTCCGTCACGAGATCGGCCACGACGTTGCTGATGGAACCTGAACTCAGCCCGGTGGCGGGGCCGAGCGTGAAGCGGCTCATCGGTCCCTCGAAGTACAGCCGCTGCAGTACGGCGGCACGGTTCTCCCGCCGCAGGTCGTGCACCGTACGCCCGTTGCGCTGCCCAGCCATGTAGTTCCTTCCGGCCTGCTCTGCCTCGAAGTTGGTTCTGTGTGACCCCTTGACGGTATCTTCCCTGCCGGTTTAACTCACGTCCTAAATTAAGTCATGAGGGCATTCAAGAGTTGAACGCGGCGCCCTGCTCGACCCGGCGCCCGGCCAGCCAACCTCCCCATGACTCCCTCCGGAAGGGACACCTGGAGCCATGCGCAGATTCCGAGCCGCCGCCTCCGTCGGCGCCGCCGCCCTCTCGCTCGCCCTCACCGCGACCGCCTGCGGCGGCGGTTCGACGACGGGTGGTGCGGGGTCCAACGACTCGCCGAAGACGCTGACCTACTGGGCGTCGAACCAAGGGCCCAATCTCGAGGCGGACAAGAAGATCCTCAAGCCCGAACTCGCCAAGTTCGAGAAGCAGACGGGGATCAAGGTCAAGCTCGAGGTCATCCCCTGGTCGGACCTGCTCACCAAGATCCTGACCGCGACGACCTCGGGCCAGGGCCCCGACGTCCTGAACATCGGCAACACCTGGAGCGCGTCGCTGCAGGCCAGCGGGGCCCTGCTGCCCTGGGACGAGAAGAAGTTCAAGAAGATCGGCGGCAAGGACCGCTTCGTGGAGTCCGCGCTCGGCTCGGCCGGGGCGCCCGACAAGGACCCGGCCGCGGTGCCGCTGTACTCGATGGCGTACGCCCTCTACTACAACAAAAAGATGTTCAAGGAGGCCGGCGTCGAGAAGCCGCCCGCCACCTGGGACGAGCTGGTCGAGGACGGCAAGAAGATCTCCAAGGGCGGCAAGTGGGCCCTGGGCGCGGAGGGCGCGAACCTCTCCAACAACATCCACCAGGTCTTCGCCCTCGGAAAGCAGCACGGCGCCGACTTCTTCACCCCGGACGGCAAGCCGGACTTCACCTCTCCCGGCGCGGTCGCGGCCGTGAAGCAGTACGTCGACATGATGGCGAAGGACAAGATCGTCGCCCCGGGCAACGCCGAGTACGCGCAGAACCAGTCCCTGAGCGACTTCTCCAAGGGCAAGACGGCGATGGTGCTGTGGCAGGCCGCCGCCACCACCTTCAAGTCGCAGGGCATGAGCGACGACGAGTGGGGTGTGGCCCCCGTGCCCGTCGAGTCCGGGACTCCGGGCCAGGGCAGGGCCACCAACTCGATGGTCGCCGGCATCAACATGGCCGTCTTCAAGAACACCAAGAACATCGACGGCTCGCTGAAGTTCGTGAAGTTCATGACGAGCGACGCGGAACAGAAGATCCTCTGCGCGTCCTACGGCTCCGTGCCGCCCGTCAAGGCCGCACAGGAGGACACCGCCTTCGACCGTCCCGAGCTGAAGGTCCTGCGCGACACCCTCGCCAAGAGCGCCGCGCCGCTGCCCCAGGTGGCCAACGAGTCGCAGTTCGAGACCGCGGTCGGCACCGCCGTCAAGAACCTCTTCGCGAACGCCGCGGCCGGCCGTGACGTGACCACCGCATCGGTGAAGGCCGAACTGGTCAAGGCTCAGCAGCAGATGTCCCAGCAGTGAACGACACGTCCATGACTGCTGGGACCACTGGAACCACGGCCCTCGTGCAGGACGCGAAGGAGCCGTCCGTGACCGCCCCGGAGAAGCAGCGCGGCCCGCGCCGTCGTCCCGGACGGCTCCGCCGCATCGGCCTCCCGTACCTCCTGCTGCTCCCCGCCCTCCTGCTCGAACTCCTCGTCCACCTGCTGCCGATCGTCATCGGCGGCTTGATGAGCTTCAAGGAGCTCACCCAGTTCTTCATCCGCGACTGGGGCGCCGCGCCCTGGTCGGGCCTGGACAACTACAAGGTGTCGGTGGACTTCGACGCGCCGGTGGGCGAGGCGCTGCTGCATTCGTTCTTCGTCACCTGCGCCTTCACGGTCCTCTCGGTCGGCCTCTGCTGGCTGATCGGGACGGCCGCGGCGATCTACCTGCAGGAGACGTTCAAGGGGCGTGGCTTCCTCAGGGCGCTCTTCCTCGTCCCGTACGCACTGCCCGTGTACGCGGCGGTGATCACCTGGGGCTTCATGTTCCAGCGTGACAACGGCCTCATCAACCACGTGCTTCACGACCAGTTGGGCCTCACCGACAGCGCGCCGTTCTGGCTCATCGGCGACAACAGCTTCGTCGCGCTGCTCACCGTGTCGGTGTGGAAGGGCTGGCCGTTCGCCTTCCTCATCATGATGGCCGGGCTGCAGAACATCCCCAGGGAGATGTACGAGGCGGCCGCGCTCGACGGCGCCGGCATGTGGCAGCAGATCCGCCGCATCACGCTGCCGTCCCTGCGCTCCGTCAACCAGGTCCTCGTGCTCGTCCTGTTCCTGTGGACGTTCAACGACTTCAACACGCCCTACGTCCTGTTCGGCAGATCGGCGCCCGAGGCCGCGGACCTGATCTCGATCCACATCTACCAATCGTCGTTCGTCACCTGGAACTTCGGCACCGGTTCCGCCATGTCCGTCCTGCTGCTCCTGTTCCTGCTCGCGGTGACGGGCGTCTATCTGTGGGTCACCTCACGCGAGAGGAAGTCCGTGCATGTCTAGCGTCCGCATGGCCGCGCGCCCCCGTCGGGCCGCTAAGCCCCGGTCGCCGATGGCGGCGCCCCGCTCGTTCCTCTGGTCGCGGCGGATCTTCCTGACGCTGCTCACCGGCTTCGTGCTCCTTCCGGTGTTCGTGATGGTGTCCAGCTCGCTCAAGCCCCTTCAGGACGTGTCGGGCAAGTTCCGCTGGATGCCGAGCGGGCTCACGATCCGCCCGTACATCGACATCTGGCACACCGTCCCGCTGGCGAAGTACTTCGTGAACTCGCTGATCGTGGCGGGCGCGGCCACCGTCTGTTCGGTGGTGATCGCCGTCTTCGCGGCCTACGCCGTCAGCCGCTACCAGTTCCGCGGCAAGCGCGTCTTCACGGTGACGGTCCTGTCCACCCAGATGTTCCCCGGCATCCTGTTCCTGCTGCCGCTGTTCCTGATGTACGTCAACATCGGCAACGCCACGGGGATCGCCCTGTTCGGCTCGCGGGGCGGGCTCATCCTCACCTATCTGACCTTCTCGCTGCCCTTCTCGATCTGGATGCTGATCGGGTACTTCGACTCGGTGCCGCGCGATCTGGACGAGGCGGCGCTCGTCGACGGCTGCGGGCCCATCGGCGCGCTCTTCAGGGTCGTCGTGCCGGCCGCGATCCCCGGCATCGTCGCGGTCGCCGTCTACGCGTTCATGACCGCGTGGGGAGAAGTGCTCTTCGCCTCCGTCATGACGAACGAAGCCACCCGCACGCTCGCCATCGGCCTCCAGGGCTACTCCACCCAGAACGACGTCTACTGGAACCAGATCATGGCAGCGTCGCTGGTCGTGAGCGTGCCGGTGGTCGCGGGCTTCCTCCTGCTCCAGCGCTATCTGGTCGCCGGCCTCACTGCCGGAGCCGTCAAGTGACCCGCTCCTCCGCGAACCGCCCCTCTGCGAACCACTCCGCTGCGAACCACCCCCTCGCCACAACCCCGTCTGAGAGGACGTCCGTGTCCGAGCTCATCGACCTTGCCGCACTTCCGCGCGACTTCGCGTGGGGCACGGCCACATCGGCGTACCAGATCGAAGGGGCCGTCACCGAGGACGGCCGTTCCCCCTCGATCTGGGACACCTTCTCGCACACCCCCGGAAAGATCGACAACAACGATCACGGTGACGTGGCATGCGACCACTACCACCGCTGGCGCGAGGACATCGCGCTCATGAAGCAACTGGGCACCAACGCCTACCGGTTGTCCCTCGCCTGGCCGCGCGTCGTGCCCGGCGGTGAAGGGCCGCCCAACCCCAAGGGCCTTGATTTCTATGACCAGTTGATCGACGGGCTCCTCGACGCGGGCATCACGCCGTCGGTGACCCTCTACCACTGGGACCTGCCTCAGGTCCTCCAGGACCGCGGTGGCTGGCCCGAGCGGGAGACGGCCGAGCACTTCGCGGCGTACGCGTCCGTCGCCGCCGAGCGCTTCGGTGACCGTGTCACCCAGTGGGCCACGCTCAATGAACCCCTCTGCTCGGCCTGGATCGGTCACCTCGAAGGCCGGATGGCACCGGGCCTGACCGACCTGACCGCCGCCGTGCGCGCCTCGTACCACCTGCTGCTCGGGCACGGTCTCGCCACCCAGGCGATCCGCGCGGCGGCGCCCGGCGCGCAGATCGGCATCGTCAACAACCTCTCCACGGTCGAGCCCGCGAGCGACCGCCCCGAGGACGTCGCCGCCGCCCGTCGCGTGGACGGACACACCAACCGCTGGTGGCTCGACCCGGTCCACGGCCGCGGCTTCCCCGCCGACATGCGGGAGGTCTACGGAGTCGAACTCCCGGAGCGCGCGGGCGACTTGGCGACGATCGCCCAGCCGCTCGACTGGCTGGGCCTGAACTACTACTTCCCGGCCGTCGTCTCCGACGACCCCGCGGGTCCCGCGCCCCATGCCCACCAGGTGCGCCGCGAGGGAGTGCCCCGCACCAGCATGGACTGGGAGATCGACGCGAGCGGCATCGAGACGCTCCTGCTGCGCCTCACGAACGAGTACGGCGCGCGCAAGCTGTACGTCACCGAGAACGGCTCGTCCTACCCCGACGTCGTACGTCCCGACGGAACCGTCGGCGACCCCCAGCGCACCGACTACCTGATCCGCCATCTCGCCGCCTGCGCGAGCGCCGCCCGCAAGGGAGCGCCCCTGGCGGGGTATTACGCGTGGTCGCTGCTCGACAACTTCGAGTGGGCCTACGGCTACGACAAGCGGTTCGGCCTGGTCCACGTCGACTACGAGACGCAGCGCCGCACGGTCAAGGGCAGCGGACTGCGCTATGCCGACATCATCCGTGGCCACCAAGGGCAGGTGAGCCGCGCCGCCTGACTCGCACACGGTCCGCGCGGCCGACAGCGGCTCCCGGCTCTCCGCCGCTCCGGGGGTCGCTGTCGGTGTCTTCGCTGTCGGCTTCCTCAGCCGACTTCCGTGGGTCGTCCTGCGCGGTCAGGTCGTGTTCGGCGCCTTTCGGCCCTCCTTCGCCGCCGCGCCGATGCACACGAGGCCCAGCAGGAAGGTGAGGGCGCCGATGATGACGTTGGTGAGGACGACGCCCATGTCGGGGCTCGTGCCGACGATCCACGGCGACACGATCATCCACACGCCCATGGCGCACATGGCCCAGCTCAGGCCGTACATCCTGGCCGGCGCGACGGTGAACCCGAGGCCCAGCAGGCCGATCGCGATGCCCATGATGAGGTTGTGCGTCGTGAGGACGGGCTGGCTCGTGGTGAAGTGGACCACCCACGGGGAGATGGCACAGAAGAGACCCGTGAGGAACACAGGCCCGTCCACGAGTGCCACATCGTGTCCACCGAGTACGCGGGCGTATCGATCCCGCATTTCGGATACGTCAGGGTGAGCGGCTATGTCTCCCCTGTGTGAGACGTCGGCCATGACACTCGTCTCCTCTGGTTCATGCAGGCCTGATCACATCGCGCGGCGGGATGTCGCGCATATCCATTCTGCTCTTATTTTTTCTTTATGTGTAGTTGGGGAGCATTTCTGGCCTACCGGTCCTTCGAGAGGGCGAGGAGCTCGGCGAACAGACCGCCTCCGTGGGCCAGCTCCTCGTACGGACCCTGCTCCGTGATCCGGCCGTGCCGCATGACGACGATCCGGTCCGCCACCTTGGTGTTCTCCAGCTGGTGCGTCACGACGATCGTGATCTGGTCCGCGGCGGTCGCCTTGAGCGCGTCGAGCACGTCGCGTTCGCCGCGGACGTCCATCTGCGAGGTCGGCTCGTCCAGGATCAGCAGGGGCGGGCGCCGGTAGAGCGCCCGGGAGCAGGCGAGCCGCTGCCACTGGCCGCCGGAGAGTTCGCAGCCGCCGAAGAGCTCGCGGGCAAGCAGGGTGTCCAGGCCGCCGGGCAGTTCCTCGATCGCTCCGCGCATGCCGACCGTGTCGAGGGCGTCCCACACCGGTCCGTCGTCGACCGTGCGGGGCTGGCCGAGCGTCACGTTCTCCCTGGCCCGCAGCGGCCACTGGGCGAAGTTCTGCGGGACCAGACCGGTGCGGGCCCACACGGTGTCCGGGTCCGCCCTGGCGAGATCGACTCCGTCCCAGGTCACCCGGCCCTTGTCGGCGAGGTAGATGCCGGTGATCAGGCGCGTGAGGGTGGACTTGCCCGAGCCGTTCTCGCCGACGACGGCCACGATCTCGCCGCGCCGGAGCGTGAGGGAGACGTGGTCGACGGCCGGGGACTCCTTGCCGGGGTATTGATAAACCGCTTCGTCGACGCGGATCTCCGCCACCCGCGCCGGGGCCGTCAACTCGCCGCGTCTGGGGGCGAGTTCCTGGACGAGATCGAGGAACGACCGCATGTCGGCGAGGTAGAGACTGGTGTGGAACATCGCAGCTCCGTGGATCACCAGCTGGGAGAGCGCGGCCAGTGACGTCTGCACGGCGACGACGGCCGTGGCCGCCGCGGCGAGATCCACGCGCCCCGTGACGGCGAGCCAGGCCAGCGTGGCCCAGGTGCCCACGAGGAAGACACCGCCGAGGGCCGAACTGGTGAGGACGATGCGCAGCATCCGGGGCGCGGCCGTCAGCGTGCGCCGGTCGATGCGGCCGGACAGGGCCCGGTACCAGTGCAGCAGGTACCCGGTCATGCCGTTCGCGCGCACCTCGTCGCTGTACTTCGGGGTCGTCGACCACCACCGCATCATCTGGCGTACGGTGCGGTCGCCGACGTTCGCGTAGTGCGTCTCGTAGGTCACGCGTGCCGAAAGGACCGCCCCGGCCCCGGCGGGCACGACCGCGAGGACGAGCAGCGGGAACATCAGCGGATGCAGCACGGAGAGCACACCTCCCGCGGTGACCATGCGCACCAGGGCGGCCGTGAACCGCGTCGCGTCCTGCACCATCATGCGACTGCGGGTCACCCCCATCTCGGCCGCTTCCTGCCGGTCGGCGAACCCCGGCTCCGCGTACGCGGCGGCCTCCGTCCGGCACACCGCCTCGACCAGGGCGGTGTCGGCACCGGTCGTCAGGCGCGGGGTGATGCGTCCGTCGGCGTACGAGGAGAGCGCGGTGGCGACGCGTGTGACGGCGGCGGCGACGGCGATGACCACGAGGGCGGGCAGCGCCGCGCGCAAGCGGCCGGCGGCGGGGCCGCTGCCGAGGACGGGCTGCATGGCCGTGGCGGTGAAGGCGAGCTGCACGGCCGCGCCGGCGCCGACGAGGAGCTGGCAGACCAGGAGCAGGAGCACGGCCCGCCGGTCGGTCTCCCACGCCATCCGGGTCGTCCGGGCAAGGACCGATGGCAGCCGCGAGCACATGTCCCTGAACGAGGCCTCGCCGAGCGGGTTCTTGCCGGGGTTCCCCTCGAACTTGAGCTCTGCCGGAGGGGGCGGGGGCAAGGGCGGGGGTGTCGCGGACGTCACGGGGGTCAGGGGTTTCGTCACGCCGACCACCCCATCTCCGTGTACGTGCGACCTGCGGCGATGCCGGTCAGGGCGACCGCGGTGTAGTCGACGAGCGGGGACGGCAGGGCGGCGTAGGGCCACCACTCCAGGGCGGCGCAGCGGTCGGGTTCGCGGATCGCGGGGGCGCCGGTGTGGGCGAGGACGTGGAAGAGCAACTGC
This sequence comes from Streptomyces rectiviolaceus, assembly GCF_039533825.1. Taxonomy (NCBI): domain Bacteria; kingdom Bacillati; phylum Actinomycetota; class Actinomycetes; order Kitasatosporales; family Streptomycetaceae; genus Streptomyces; species Streptomyces rectiviolaceus. The sequence continues at coordinate 33,610 of NZ_BAAAUG010000147.1, read as the reverse complement.
ATCCGCGCCCTGCCGTCGTCGCTGTCCCGGTGGTGGACGATGTGGACGAGCCGGAGGTCCTGCTCATGGATGGTGACGCCGAGCTCTTCGTGCGCCTCGCGCACGGCACACCCCGTGGCGGACTCCCGTTCGAGATGACCGGCCGGAAGGTGCCAGGTGTCAGGGGCGTAGGACGATTCGGGAGAGCGCAGGCCGAGCAGTACCTTGCCCGCCCGCTCGAACACAAGGTGAACACCGACGATGTTGGCGTGCAGTTCCAATGGGGCTCCCTGGCGGCATCGGTACGGACAGACGCTCGGAAAACCCCGCCGAGCGGTGGTGCGTAACGGTGACGCGGGAGCGAAGTCTCGTCCTAAAGTTCGATGCCGCACCCAGAGGGCCGCGCCGGTGGGCCGGAGGGCCGTGATCTTGCGTTCGATTCACTCTGGCGGATCGAACCACCCGATCCGGGGATTGCCGCTGCGGGGACTGCCCCGGTGCTCGTAAGGGCGAATCGCCCCGACGCCCGTACGGGGGACCAGAACGCGCCGACCCCCGCCCCCGCCCGCTGGAATGAACACGTGACCGCGCCCCCGGACGACTGCCTCGCGCGCAACGAGTGGATCTGCGGTGAGTATCTGAGCACCCGCCGCCAGATCATCGTCGACGCGGTCCTCCAGCATCTGGAACTGACCGCGGTCTCCGTGCTCATCGCACTCGTCATCGCCGTCCCGCTGGCCGTCGTCGCCCGCCGTTGGGCCCTGGCGGCCGGTCCCGTCCTGGCGCTGACCACAGTCCTCTACACGATCCCCTCGCTCGCGATGTTCTCGCTGCTGCTTCCCGTGTACGGCCTGTCCGCTTCCCTCGTGGTCGCCGGACTCGTCCTGTACTCACTGACGCTGCTCGTCCGCAACATTCTGGCCGGTCTGCGCGCCGTCCCCGAGGAGACTAGGCAGGCCGCCCGCGGCATGGGCTACGGACCGATCCGGCTGCTGCTCACGGTCGAACTGCCGCTCGCGCTGCCCGCCGCGATGGCGGGCCTGCGCATCGCCACCGTCTCCGCGGTCTCCCTCGTCACCATCGGTGCGATCGTCGGCTTCGGAGGGCTCGGCAACCTCATCTACACGGGCATGAACACCTACTTCAAGGCCCAGGTCCTTACCGCGTCCGTGCTGTGTGTCGTCATCGCCGTACTGGCCGATGTGCTGCTCCTGGGCGTGCAGCGGATCCTCACCCCGTGGACCAGGGCGGTCCGTTCATGAACACCATCAGCGACGCCTGGCAGTGGCTCACCGACTCGGCGCACTGGGCGGGCGACGACGGCATCTGGCACCGGCTCACCCAGCACCTGGTCCTCACCGTGGTGTGCCTGCTCCTGAGCTGTCTGATCGCGCTGCCCGTCGCGCTCGTCCTCGGCCACCTCGGCAAGGGCGGTGCGCTCGCGGTCAACATCTCCAACGTCGGCCGTGCGGTGCCGACGTTCGCCGTCCTGGTCCTGCTGCTCCTCACCCCCATCGGACGGTGGGGCGAGGGCCCCACCGTCGTCGCGCTCGTCCTGTTCGCCGTGCCGCCGCTGCTCACCAACGCGTACGTCGGGATGCGCGGGGTCGACCGCAGCGTCGTACAGGCCGCGCGCGGCATGGGAATGACGGGACGGCAGATGCTGTGGCGGGTCGAACTGCCGCTCGCGATGCCGCTGGTCCTCAGCGGGGTGCGGATCGCCGCCGTGCAACTCGTGGCCACCGCCACGATCGCGGCGCTCGCCGGAGGCGGGGGCCTCGGCCGGATCATCACGGCCGGGTTCAACCTCGCGAGTACCCCGCAGGTGGTGGCGGGAGCCGTGCTTGTCGCCCTGTTCGCGCTGATCGTCGAGGGACTCTTCGAGATCGGCGAACGGCTCGCCCCCGGGCGGGCGCGGGGGAGAGGGCGGACCGGATGAGGCGACGCGCGGGACGAGGTGCGGGGCGGGGTGCGGGCCGAGACGCGGCGGTCGTGGCCGGGGTCGTACTGCTGCTGGCCGGCTGTTCTTCGGGGCCGTCCCTGGAGACGCAGGGCCAGGTGACCGCGCCGCCAGGCGACAGCCGTCACCTGGTCGTCGGTTCGGCGGGATTCACCGAGAGCGACCTGCTCGCCCAGATGTACTCCCTGCTCCTGAACAAGGCCGGATACGGTGCGGAGATCCTCTCCGTGGCCAACCGCGAGCTGTACGAACCCGCCCTGGAGTCAGGGCAGATCGACGTCGTCCCCGAGTACGCGGCGACGTTCGCGGACTGGTTGAACGCCAAGAAGAACGGCGCGGACGCCAAGCCGGTCGGCTCGCCCGATCTCGACGCCACCATGCGCGCCCTGCGCGGCCTCGCCACCCCGCGCGGCCTCACCGTCCTCGACCCGGGCAGAGCCGTCGACCAGAACGCGTTCGCCGTCACGGCGTCCTTCGCCGGGCAGCACCGCCTGAAGACACTGAGCGACCTCGGAAAGTCCGGCCTGAAGGTCCGCCTGGCCGCGGGTGACGAATGCGTGCAACGCCCGTACTGCGAACCCGGCCTGAAGAAGGTCTACGGCATCGACATCACCTCCGTCGACCCCAAGGGCGTGGGCACGACCCAGGCCAAGAAGGCCGTGCAGAGCGGGCAGGACCAGATGGTCCTGACCACGTCGACGGACGCCACCCTCGACAACTTCGGCCTGGTCCTCCTGAAGGACGACAAGAAACTCCAGAACGCCGACTACATCGTCCCGGTCGTCAACCGCTCCCGCGCGGGCAGCGAGGGCGTCGCGAACGCGCTCGGCCGTCTCAACTCCGTACTGACGACAGCGGACTTGGCGTCCATGAACGAACAGGTGGACAGCTGGCGGCGGCTTCCGCAGGACGTCGCGCGGACGTACCTGGAGGAGAAGGGGCTGCTGTAGCCCATGACTTCTACGCGTCGGCGACCGAGTCGAACGCCACCTGGTCCCGTGGCACGCCCTGCGCGTCCGCGTCCACCGAGCGGCGCAGGGCCTCGTGCAGCTTCGCCGGGGTCAGCACACCGAGGAAGCGCGCCCCGTCGAGGACCGCGACCCAGCCCGCGTCGTGCTGGAGCATCACGCCGAAGGCCTGCTTGAGCGGGGCGCCGACCGGGACCCACGCCTTCATGCGATGGGCGAGATCGCCGACTCTGCCGCCCTCCCCGGCCATGGCCACCTCGTCGATGCCGACCCAGCCGTGCAGATCCCCGTCCGTGTCCAGGACGACGGCCCAGCGGGCGTCCTGCTCGCGCAGCCGGGCGGCGGCCTGCGCGGCGGGCTCCTCGAACCGGGCCACCACCGGCTGCTCCAGGTCCTCCGCCAGGATCTCGGTGACCGAGAGACGCTTCAGGCCTCGGTCGGCGCCCACGAACTCGGCGACGTACGGCGTCGCGGGAGTGCCGAGCACCGCCCCGGGCGTGTCGTACTGCTCGATGCGCCCCTGCCCGTACACCGCGATCCGGTCGCCGAGCCTGACCGCCTCCTCGATGTCGTGCGTGACCAGCAGGACCGTCTTGCGGACCGTCGCCTGCATCCGCAGGAACTCGTCCTGCAACTGCTCGCGCACCACCGGGTCGACCGCCCCGAACGGCTCGTCCATGAGGAGTACGGGCGGATCGGCGGCCAGGGCACGCGCCACGCCGACACGCTGGCGCTGCCCGCCGGACAGCTGCTCGGGGTAGCGGGAGCCGTACGTCTTCGGGTCGAGGCCCACCAGGTCGAGCAGCTCCGCCGCCCGTGCCCGCGCCTTCGCCTTCTTCCAGCCGACAAGCGCGGGGACGGTCGCCGTGTTGTCGAGGATCGTCCGGTGCGGGAAGAGCCCCACCTGCTGGATGACATAGCCGATGCGGCGGCGCAGGCGGACCGGGTCGACGTCCGCGATGTTCTCGTCGTTCACGAAGATGCGGCCCGCGGTCGGCTCGATGAGGCGGTTCACCATCATCATCGTGGTCGTCTTGCCGCACCCGGACGGTCCGACGAGCGTGACCAGTTCACCCTGGGCGACCTCGAAGGACAGCTCGTCCACGGCCATCGTGCCGTCCGGGTAGCGCTTGCTCACCTGCTCGAACCGGATCATGCACTCACGCTAACCGCGGCCCTCAGACTCCGCTCACCAGCACCACCTCCAGAGTGCGCGGGCCGTGCACGCCCTCCACCCGGTCCAGTTCGATGTCGCTGGTCGCGGACGGCCCCGAGATCCAGGTCAGCGGACGGGCGGGGTCGAGCCGTTCGAGTGCCTGCGGGACGGAGGAAACAACCTGGTCCGGGACCCGTACGACACAGATGTGGTGATCGGGGACGAGCGTGATGCGCCTGCGGCCCTGGTCGGCGCCGCCGTCCAGGACGATCGTGCCGGTCTCGGCCACGGCGACCGCGCAGCCGGTGACGACGCTGTCGGTGGTGTCCAGCTCCCGCGCGGTGTGTGCCGCGAGGTCCTGCACGAGAACGGCCGGGCCGCCGTCGGCCAGCCAGTGGGGTGGCAACGCGGGCGGTACGAGCACCGTGCGTGACCCCCGTTCGGTGAGCAGCCGCGCGAGGAGAGCCGGGAGCTGGTCGTCGTCAGCGCGGTGCACCGTCGCGCGATAGTCCGCCAGGTTCTCCGCGAGCAGGTCGACGGTCTGCTCGGTGGTGCGGTCGCCGTGCTCGCGCAGATAGTCGCGAGGGACGGCTGCGTCGCGTGATCCATTTGGTACGTCGGCCAGTGCTCGCCGCACCCGCCCCAGGATCAGGTCCCTGCTGCTCACTTCGTGCCGCCCTTCTCCGTCCGGCCGCCATTCGTACGTCGCCACCAGTCGCGGAACGGCTCCGCAGGCACCTTCGGCAGATCCCGCGTCGCGCTCCACGCCCTGCCGGGACCGGGAAGCGTGCGCGGATGGAAGCGCCGGGTGCCGGACGCCAGCCGCTGCCCGGCCCGCAGCGCCGCGGGACGCCCGAAGGCCCAGCCGGCCGCGCGCATCGCCGCCCGCTCAGCGGCGTGCCCTTTCGCGGGCCGCAGCGTCACCTTCGTGCCGTGCCGTGTCACTTCGCCGCCCTGGACCACTCGCTCCCGCAGGTGGACGAGGACTTCGGGGATGTCGATGGCCACCGGGCACACGTCGTAGCAGGCGCCGCAGAGCGACGAGGCGTACGGGAGCGAGGCGTCGATCTCGCTCTGGGTGCCTCGGAGTTGAGGGCTGAGGATCGCTCCGATGGGGCCGGGGTATACCGAGCCGTAGGCATGGCCTCCAGCCCGCTCGTACACGGGACAGACGTTCAGGCAGGCCGAGCAGCGGATGCAGCGCAGTGCCTGGCGGCCCACCTCGTCGGCGAGCGTGTCGGTGCGGCCGTTGTCGAGCAGCACGAGGTGGAAGGTGCCCGGGCCGTCCTCCTCGGACGTTCCTGTCCACATCGAGGTGTACGGGTTCATCCGCTCGGCCGTCGAGGAGCGGGGGAGGGTCTGGAGGAAGACCTCCAGGTCCCGCCAGGTCGGCACGATCTTCTCGATGCCGACGACCGAGATCAGCGTCTCGGGAAGCGTCAGGCACATGCGGCCGTTGCCCTCCGACTCGACGACGACCAGAGTGCCCGTCTCGGCGACCATGAAGTTCGCCCCGGATACGCCGACCTTGGCGCGCAGGAACTTCTCCCGGAGGTGGAGACGGGCGGCCTCGGCGAGCTCGGCGGGCGTGTCCGTGAGCCCGTCCGGGGCGGGGCGGCCCCACTCGCTCATCTCGCGGGCGAAGATCTCGCGGATCTCGCCGCGGTTGCGGTGGATGGCGGGTACGAGGATGTGCGAGGGGCGGTCCTTGCCGAGCTGCACGATGAGTTCGGCGAGGTCGGTCTCGTACGCGTGGATGCCCTCGGCCTCCAGCGCTTCGTTGAGGCCGATCTCCTGCGTGGCCATCGACTTGACCTTGACCACCTCGGCCTCGCCGGTGGCCTTCACGAGGTCCGTGACGATGCGGTTCGCCTCGTCGGCGTCCGCCGCCCAGTGCACGGTGCCGCCCGCCGCCGTGACCGACTCCTCCAACTGGAGCAGATAGCGGTCGAGATGGCGAAGGGTCTCGTCCTTGATCCGCTTGCCTGCCTCGCGGAGCTGGGCCCAGTCGTCCAGCTCGGCGACGGCGCGGGCCCGTTTGTCGCGGATGGTGTGCGTGGCGTGCCGAAGGTTGGCGCGCAGGGTCTTGTTGCCCACGGCCTCGCGGGCCGCCGTGGGGAAGGAGGGCATGCCGACGAACGTGCCGTTCATGCCGTTCACTTCGCTGACGCCGCTCATGACAGGGGTTCCTCTTCCGTGCTCGCCAGGATCTCCGCGATGTGAACCGGGCGTACGCCGCTCTTGAGTCGGGTCATCGTGCCCCCGATGTGCATCAGGCATGAGTTGTCCGCCGCGCACAGGGTGTCGGCGCCCGTCGACTCGGCGTTGCGCACCTTGTCCGTGCCCATCGCCGACGAGACATCGGAGTTCTTCATCGCGAAGGTGCCGCCGAAGCCGCAGCACTCGTCCCAGCCCGGGAGCTCGAGCAGTTCAAGGCCCTTGACCGCCTGAAGCAGCCGCGTGGGGCGGTCACCGAGGCCGAGGCTGCGCAGGCCGTGACAGGTCGGGTGGTACGTCACCGTGTGCGGGTAGTGCGCCCCGACGTCCGTCACACCGAGGATGTCCACCAGGAACTCGGTCAGTTCGTACGTCTTGGGGACGACGGGTGCCAGCGTGGCCGCCAGGCCGTCACCACGGCCCTCGGAGCGGGCTCGTTCTCCCATGCGTGGGTACAGCTCGCGGACCATCGCGCCGCACGAGCCGGACGGCGTCACGATCGCGTCGTACTCATCCGAGCCGAAAACATCGGAGAAATGACGGGCGAGCGGCTCTGCCTGGTGGCGGTAACCCGTGTTGTAGTGCGCCTGCCCGCAGCAGGTCTGCGCCATCGGGAAGTCGACCTCAACTCCTAGCCTGGTCAGCAGTTTCACCACCGCTCGGCCTGTGTCGGGATAGAGCGTGTCGTTGACACAGGTCAGGAACAGAGCGACACGCATCGCGGGTTCCTCCTCGTCGATCATCGGATGGATGCAGCGTATGCGCTGAGCGCGCTTTGCGGGAGTCATGGTGCGGGGATGCGTCATGCGGCGGCGCGTCGTCATGCGGGGACGCGTCGCGACGCCTCCTCCCACGCCGCCCGGCGCGCCGGGTCACTGGTCGGCTCGTAGCGCGTCAACTGCTGGGTGCGGGCCAGGAGGGCGCGCATCTCATGGCGGTCATCGCCCATCAGACCGTGCGCTCTTGCCTGCACGAGTACGTTGCCGAGCGCTGCCGCCTCTGCGGGGCCCGCGATGACGGGCAGTCCGCAGGCGTCCGCCGTCAGTTGGCACAGGAGCGCGTTGCGGGCGCCGCCGCCGACTATGTGGACGACGTCCACGGTTCGGTCCGCGAGGCGCTGGGCGTCCTCGATGGCTCGGCGGTGCGCCAGCGCCAGGGAGTCGAGGATGCAGCGTGCCGTCTCGGCGGGAGTGCGGGGGGCGGGCCGGCCCGCGGCCTCGCAGGCCCGGGCGATGCGGTGCGGCATGTTGCCCGGGGGCAGGAAGGTGGGGTCGGCGGCGTCGACGAGCGAGCGGAGGGCGGGGGCGGTGGCGGCCTCGCGGAGGAGTGCGTCCAGGTCGGGGGCGGCGGTGGGGCCGGTGGGGCCGGTTTCGGATCCCCAGGTGCGCAGGCATTCCTGGAGCAGCCACAGGCCCATGATGTTGCGTAGGTAGCGGACCGTGCCGTCGATGCCCAGCTCGTTGGTGAAGTTGGCCTCGCGGCTCTCCTCCGTGCGGACGGGGGCGGACAGCTCCAGGCCTGCAAGTGACCATGTGCCGGTGCAGATGTAGGCGAAGTTCTCGGTCGTGGCGGGAACGGCGGCCACGGCTGACGCGGTGTCGTGCGAGGCGACCGTGGTGATGGGGGTGGGCGTGGTCAGGCCGGTGCCGTCCAGGACCTGTGGGAGCAGGTGGCCCGCTGGGTCGCCCGGGTGCCGCAGGGGAGGGAACAGTCCGAGGCCGATGCCTAGGCGCGTCGCCACCTCGGGGGACCAATCGCCCGTGCCGGGGTCCATGAGCTGCGTGGTGGAGGCGTTGGTCAGTTCTGTGCCGAGTTCGCCTGTCAGCCAGTACGTCAGGAGGTCCGGGATCATCAACAGGTGGCGGGCGGCGGCTAGTTGGGCCGTGCCCTGGGCGGCCATGAGTTGGTACAGGGTGTTGAAGGGGGCGTACTGGATTCCTGTCGTGGCGTAGAGCTCGGTGGCCGGGACCGTTGTCCATGCCTTGGCCGCGATGCCGTCGGTGCGGGTGTCCCGGTAGTGCACCGGGTTGCCGAGGAGGACACCGTCCGCGTCCAGGAGGCCGTAGTCGACTGCCCAGCCGTCGATGCCGATGGAGGTGAGGGGGGCGGCGGAGCCTGCGGCGCGGAGGCCGTCGAGGACTCCGGCGTAGAGGGACAGGATGTCCCAGTGCAGGGTGCCTCTGGTGCGGACGGGGCGGTTGGGGAAGCGGTGTGCCTCCTGGAGGGTGAGGGTGTCGGGGCCGGTCCGGGCCACCATGACGCGTCCGCTGGAGGCGCCCAGGTCGATCGCGGCGAAGTGGTGGTGTGAGCGGGGGTTGGGCATTGGGGCTCGCAGGGTTGAAGGTCGGGTGCGGGTGTTCGTTGCGTGCCGGGTGCGGGGCTGCTCCGTCTTGGGGGCGGGGCCGCGCCGGTATGTCCGTCCTCGCTATCACGGTCCGAACGCCCGGCCACTGCGGCGGGGGAGTCCTGCGTACCGTGCTCCGGGCGGACATACCGGCACGTCCCCTCACGAGCGCCGCCGACTGCGGCCAATCGGTGGCGATGCGGGGTATTCGGGTGGGTGGGTGGGAAATGCTTGTTCGGGCAGAGGCGGTGCGGGGGACGGGGGTGTCGTTACCTGAGGAACGCCGCTGCGACGCCCGCGTCCACGGGTATGTGCAGGCCCGTCGTGTGGGACAGGTCGCCTGCCGTCAGGGCGAAGACCGCGTTGGCCACGTGCTCGGGGAGCACCTCCCGCTTGAGGAGGGTTCGCTGGGCGTAGAAGGCGCCCAGGTTCTCCTCCTCTATTCCGTACGTCGCCGCGCGCTGCGCGCCCCAGCCGCCCGCGAAGATCCCCGAGCCGCGGACCACGCCGTCCGGGTTGATGCCGTTCACCCGTATGCCGTGCTCGCCCAACTCGGCGGCAAGGAGGCGCACTTGGTGGGCCTGGTCCGCCTTGGTCGCGGAGTACGCGATGTTGTTCGGGCCCGCGAACACCGCGTTCTTGGACGTGATGTAGATGATGTCGCCGCCCAGGCCCTGGTCCCGCATGACGCGGGCCGCCTCGCGGGAGACCAGGAAAGAGCCGCGGGCCATGATGTCGTGCTGCAGGTCCCAGTCGCGGGCCGTGGTGTCGAGCAGGGGCTTGGAGACGGAGATGCCCGCGTTGTTCACCACCAGGTCGACTCCGCCGAAGGCGAGGGCCGTGGCGGTGAAGGCGTCGGCGATCTGCTTCTCGGAGGTGACGTCCATGGGGATGGCCACTGCCTTGTCGGGGCCGCCCAGCTCCTCCGCCACCGCTGCGGCGTTCTCCGCGTTGAGGTCCGCCACCGCGACGCAGGCGCCCTCCGCCACCAGGCGGTGCGCTATCGCCTTGCCGATACCGCTGCCCGCGCCTGTCACCAGGGCGACGCGGGTGGCCAGGGGCTTGGGCTTGGGCAGGCGCTGGAGCTTCGCCTCTTCCAGCGGCCAGTACTCGATGCGGAACTTCTCCGACTCGTCGATCGGGGCGTAGGTGGAGACGGCCTCGGCGCCGTGCATGACGTTGATGGCGTTCACATAGAACTCCGCCGCCACGCGGGCCGTCTGCTTGTCCTTGCCGAACGAGAACATTCCTACGCCGGGAACGAGGACGATGGCCGGGTCCGCGCCCCGCATCGCTGGAGAGGTCGGGTCGGCGTGCCGGGTGTAATAGGAGGCGTACTCCTCGCGGTACGCGGTGTGCAGTTCCTTGAGGCGGGTGATGGCCTCATGGAGCGGTGCGGTGGGCGGCAGGTCCAGGACCAGGGGCCTGACCTTCGTGCGCAGGAAGTGGTCGGGGCAGGAGGTGCCCAGGGCCGCGAGGCGCGGGTGTTCCGTGCGGGCCAGGAAGTCGAGGACGGTGTCCGAGTCGGTGAAGTGGCCGATCTGGGGGCGGTCCTGCGAGGCCAGCGAGCGGATGTACGGGGCCAGCTCCGCTGCGCGGTGGTGGCGCTCGGGGGTGGGCAGTGGGGTGTGGTCGTCCAGCGTCGGGCCGAACGGAGCGGGCTTGGCGTGTTCGGCCAGGAACGCCTCCGCCGTGCGGATCATGTGCAGCGAGTTGCGCTCGCACTCGTCCGCCGTGGCGCCCCAGGCCGTGATGCCGTGACCGCCGAGGACGCAGCCGATGGCGTCGGGGTTGGCCGCCTTCACCGCGGCGATGTCCAGGCCCAGCTGGAAACCGGGGCGGCGCCAGGGCACCCAGGCCACCGTGGAGCCGAAGCACTCGGCCGTCAGCTTCTCGCCGTCCGCGGCGCAGGCCAGGGCGATGCCCGAGTCCGGGTGGAGGTGGTCCACGTGCGGTGCGTCCACAAGGGCGTGCATGGCCGTGTCGATGGAAGGGGCAGCGCCGCCCTTGCCGTGCAGGCAGTAGTCGAAGGCGGCGACCATCTCGTCCTCGCGTTCCGCGCCCGCGTACACCTCCTTCAGCGCGTGGAGGCGGTCAAGGCGCAGGACCGCCAGGCCTTCCTCGGTGAGGGTGCCCAGGTCACCGCCCGAGCCCTTGACCCACATCAGGTCGGTGTCCGCGCCCGTGACCGGGTCGGGGGCCGTTCCCTTCGCCGACGCGTTGCCGCCCGCGTAATTGGTGTTGCGCGGGTCGGCACCCAAGCGGTGGGCGCGGTCCAGGAGTTCCTTGATCCGTGCGTGCTGTGTCATGTCGTTCATGCCCCCCATCCGGCCTGCTCGCCGCCCACTCGTTCCTTGACGATCTGCTCCTGCCAGCCTGACTGTTGATAGGCCCTCATGGGATCAGGGTCGAGCCCCGAGTCCTCCCTGACTTCTGCCAGTAGGGGACGGACGTCCGTGTTGAAGGCGTCCATCAGAACCGCGTTGGCCGCGAGGACATCGCCGGTGCGCTGGGCCTCGGCCAGCGCGTCGGCGTCGACGAGCAGCGCCTTCGCCGTGGCCTCCTGCACGTTCATCACCGAGCGGATGATCGCGGGGATCTTCGCCTCGATGTTGTGGCACTGGTCGAGCATGAACGCGATGTCGGAGGTCAGGCCTCCGCCGCGGACGACCTCGTACATGATCCGGAAGAGCTGGAAGGGGTCCGCCGCGCCCGCCATGAGGTCGTCGTCCGCGTAGAAGCGCGAGTTGAAGTCGAAGGCGCCGAGACGGCCCTCGCGCAGCAGCGTGGCGACGATGAACTCGATGTTGGTGCCCGGGGCGTGGTGGCCGGTGTCGACGACGACCTGTGCCTTCGGGCCGAGCTTCAGGCAGTGTGCGTACGCCGTGCCCCAGTCCGGGATGTCCGTCGCGTAGAAAGCCGGCTCGAAGAGCTTGTACTCGATGAGCATGCGCTGGTCGTCGCCCAGGCGCTCGTAGGTGGTGTGCAGAGCCTGCGACAGGCGGTCCTGGCGGCTGCGGATGTCGTCCTGGCCCGGGTAGTTCGTGCCGTCGGAGAACCACAGCTTCAGGTCGCGTGAACCCGTCGCGTCCATGATGTCCACGCACTCGAGAAGGTGGTCGAGCGCCTTGCGCCGTACCGTCGGGTCCGGGTTGGTGACCGAGCCGAGTTTGTAGTCGTCGTCCTGGAAGACGTTGGCGTTGATCGCGCCGAGCGTCACACCGCGTTCGGTGGCGTACTCCGCGAGCGCCGCGTAGTCGTCGACCTTGTCCCAGGGGATGTGCAGGGCCACCCTGGGCGCCACGCCCGTGTGGGCGTGCACCCGGGATGCGTCGTCGATCTTCTCCCGGGTCGTGCGGGGGACACCTGGCTGCGCGAAGACCTTGAAGCGCGTACCGGAGTTGCCGTACGCCCAGGACGGGGTCTCCAGGGCCTGGGTGGTGAGTGCCGCTTTCACGGCGTCCTTGCTGGTTCCGGCGGTCATCGCGCAGCCTTCCGAAAGAGCGGTCGAGGTGGGTCAGTTGGAGAAGCGGTGGGTGCCGGAGGCCGCGGCGAAGACGGCGCAGCCGTCCTCCATCCGCAGGAACTCCGCCGCGCCGTGCGCCACTTGAGAGCGCTTGTCGGCGGGGATCCACACCTCCGCCGTGGTGTTGGCGGGCAGGGTCAGGGTCAGACGGAACCCGTCGGAGTCCGTCTTCCAGTGGGTGGTGACCGGGCCGTAGAGCGCGTCGAAGCTGCTCTCCGCCTCCGTCACGCCGCCGCCGGGGCGCGGGCGGACGAGGATCTTGCGGAAGCCCGGGTCGGCCGGTGCGATGCCCGCGATGTTCGCGTACATCCACTCGCCCACCGAGCCGTAGGCGTAGTGGTTGAAGGAGTTCATGCCGGCGTCCTGGAAGCTGCCGTCCGGCTTGATGGAGTCCCAGCGCTCCCACATCGTCGTGGCGCCCTTGTCGATCTGGTACCCCCAGCTGGGGAAGGACCGCTGGACGAGGAGGCGGTAGGCGACATCCGTGTGGCCGGTGGAGGTGAGCACGGGCAGCAGGCGCGGCGTGCCCAGGAAGCCCGTCGACAGGTGCCATTCCTTGGACTTGATGAGCTCCACCAGGCGGGCGGCCGCCGGTGCGCGGTCGCTGTCGGCGAGCAGCTCCATGGACAGGGCAAGGACGTACGCGGTCTGCGTGTCACCCTTCACCCGGCCGCCGCCGGTCACGTACGCCGCGCGGAAGGCGTCACGGACGCTGCCGAAGAGCTTCTTGTACGGGGCCGGGTCCTTGCCGAGCGCTTCGGCGACCTGCGCCACCAGGTCGGCGCTGTGCGCGAAGTAGGCCGTGCCGATGACGTCCTTGGGGGTCTCGTCCTGGATGTTGAGCCAGTCTCCGTAGCCCTCGGCGGGGCGCAGATATCCGGTGCTGTGCTTCTCCAGGTAGTCGAGCCACTTCAGCATCGAGGCCCAGGACTGCTCCAGGACACGCTTGTCCCCGTATGCCTGGTACAGCGCCCAAGGGACGGTCACTCCGGCGTCGCCCCAGCCGGCCACGCCCTTGCCGACCGTGCCGACGAACGGGGCCACGTCGGGGAAGGCGCCGTCGTCGGGCTGCCCGTCGCGCAGGTCGTCGAGCCACTTGGTGAGGAAGCGGGCCGACTCCATCGTGTAGGCGGCGGTCGGCGCGAAGACGTTGATGTCGCCGGTCCAGCCGAGCCGCTCGTCGCGTGCGGGCGTGTCGGTGGGGATGGACAGAAAATTGCCGCGCTGGCCCCAAGTGATGTTGCTGTGCAGCTGGTTGAGCATGGGGACGTTCGTCTTGAAGTCCATCGTGAAGGGCGCCGACGTGTGGATCACCCGGCCCACCACGGCGTCGAGCGGCGGCTTGCCGGGGTAGCCCGTCACCTCCACGTAGCGGAAGCCGTGGAAGGTGAACCGCGGCTCGAACGTCTCCTTGCCGCCGCCCTTGAGCGTGTAGGTGTCCGTGGCGCGGGCGCTGCGCAGATTGGTGGTGTAGATCGTGCCGTCGGGGTTGAGTACCTCCGCGTGGCGCAGCTGGACCTTCGTACCGGCCTTCCCGGAGACGGTGAGGCGCACCGCGCCGACCATGTTCTGGCCGAGGTCGAAGACGAACACGCCGGGCTTCGGCTCGCTCACCTTCCGGGCGGACATCTCGCTCTCCACGCGCGTGTGCCCGTCGATCTGGGCCACGACAGCGGCCTTGACCTTGTCGACGGCGTCGGCCGCGATCCACTCCGAGTCGTCGAATCCGGCGCGCGTCCAGCCCGCGGTCTCCAGACGGGCGTCGTAGTCCTCGCCCGACAGGAGGTCGGCGGCGGTGACCGGCCCCGTGGCAGCGCGCCAATCGGTGCCGGAGAGCACGCGGTCGGTCGAGCCGTCGGTGTACGTGACCTCCAACTGGCCCAGGAACGCCGGTCGTTCGCCGTACTGATGCGGACCGAACATGCCGACATTGCCCGCGTACCAGCCGACCGCGACCGTCACGCCGAGCGCGTTGGCACCCGACTTGAGCTGCTTGGTCACGTCGTACGTCTGGTACTGGACCCGCTTGTTGTAGTCGGTCCAGCCGGGCGCCAGGCGGTCGTCGCCGACACGCTCGCCGTTCAGCCAGGCGTCGTAGAGGCCGAGGGCCGTGGAGTACAGGCGGGCCCGTGCGACGGTCCTGCCCGGCCGCAGGCGGAACTCGTGGCGCAGCTGGGCGGCGGGGCAGTGGTTGGCGGCGACCTTGCCCCAGGGGCCCGAGCCCCAGGGCGCGAGGACCTTGGCCGCGGCCCAGGAGCCGTCGTCGTACCCCGTCGACCGCCAGTCGCCCGATGGCTCCTTGTCGGTGGTCCTCCACGTGCCGTCCGTGGTGAGGGTGCGTACACCGTCGGCGGTCGTCAGCTCGAGCACGCCCAGTAGACCCGCGGGCCCGACCGTGGCGTTGGTGGCGGAGACGGCGACGACCGCGGCGCCGGGGCGCAGCTGGGCGGTCACGTCGACGACCGTGGGGCGGCGCCAGTTGTCGGCGGCGCTGTCCGCCTCGGTGTGCGCCACCTGCGTGCCGTTCACGTACGCGGTGTAGCCGTCGTCGGCCGTCATGACAAGGCGCGCGCGGGTGACCCCTTCGGGGACGTCGACGCGACCGCGGAACCAACGGGTGGCCGCCGGTGCGCTGGCCGCGGGGTCGCCCTCGGGGAACCAGATCCACGAGGCGCCGTCCAGGGCCGGGGCGCCGATGAGGGAGGCGGGTGCGCCGATCCACCGTGCCGTCCAGTCCTTCGCCGCGGAGAGACCGGTCTCCCACCAGGAGGGCTCACTCCACTCGGAGGCCTTGCCGTCGGTGCCCCAGACTCGGACCGACCAGTAGTAGCGCGTACGGGACTTGAGGTCGGGGCCCGCGTAAGAGACCAGCGCGGAGTCGCTCGACGCGACCTTGCCGCTGTCCCAGACGTCGGGCTTGGTGAGGCGGCCCGGGGCGGTTGCCACGTGCACCTGGTAGGCGGTCTGTGCCTGGCCCTCCTTCGTGGACGTCAGGGGCCAACTCAGCCTCGGACGCGGCACGTCGAGACCGAGCGGGTGTCTCACGTACTCGACGGTCGGTCTGGTCACGCGTAGGGCCCGGCCGCCCGCGGAGGGGGAAGCGTGGGCATTCGGAACGGCCCCGGCGGCCATCGCCGTTCCCAGGGCGGCCGTGGCGGTGGTGCTGAGCAGTCGTCTTCTGCTGATCACAACTCGACTCCGTAACGACTCGACGATGAATCGTTTCACGAGAGGCGAAGCTAGGGAGAGCGTCGTCTGATGTCAAGGGGTCTGGAGTGCTCCACCCATGGCACATCAAGTGGCGACAGGATTTTCAAGTCACGCCCATTGACGCCGTAGTTGGCGCGGGTTTAGCTTCCCTGAAAATTGATTGAAACCTTTCACGCCGGGTGTCCGGTAGGTGACTCCCGATGACACCCCGACGCCCGACGCCTGACGCCTGATCACTGGGCCGGTGCCCGACCACTGGGCCCGATGCCTGATTCCCCATGCCAGAAGACGCATGCCCTTCGTGACCGATCGGTGCTACCTATGAGAGAGCCCCCCGTCCTTGCCGTGCAGGGCCTCAGCAAGTCCTTCGGGGCCGTGCGCGCCCTGCACGACGTCTCCCTGGAGCTGTACGCCGGTGAGGCGCACGCCCTCGCGGGCGAGAACGGCGCAGGGAAATCCACCCTCATCAAGACCCTCGCCGGGGTTCACAGGCCGGACGCGGGAGAGCTGTCGCTCGACGGGTCCCCGGTCGTCTTCCACGGCCCCGGCGATGCCAGGGACGCGGGCGTCGCCGTCATCTACCAGGAGCCGACGCTCTTCCCCGACCTCTCCGTCGCGGAGAACATCTTCATGGGACGCCAGCCCCGCCGCTCGCTCGGCCGCGTCGACCACAAGGCCGTGCACGCGGCGGCCGACGCGCTCTTCAAGCGCCTGGCCGTGGACCTCGACCCCGATCAGCCCGCGCGCGGACTCTCCATCGCGGACCAGCAGATCGTCGAGATCGCCAAGGCGCTCTCCTTCGACGCCCGGGTCCTGATCATGGACGAGCCGACCGCGGCGCTCACCGGCAGCGAAGTGGCCCGCCTCTTCGGAGTCGTCCGCACCCTGCGCGAACAGGGCGCGGCGGTGCTTTTCATCTCGCACCGCCTGGAGGAGATCTTCGAGCTGTGCCAGCGCGTCACCACCCTTCGGGACGGCGGCCTGATCGCGAGCGAGCCCCTGGCCGGCCTGACCGAGGACGATCTCGTACGCCGCATGGTGGGCCGCGACCTCGACGAGCTCTACCCGAAGCAGGACACACAGGTGGGCGAAGTGGCTCTCAGCGTTCGCCGGCTGACCCGGGAGGGCGTCTTCACCGATGTGTCGTTCGACGTGCGGCGCGGCGAGATCGTCGGGCTCGCGGGGCTCGTCGGAGCCGGGCGCAGTGAGGTCGCGCGGGCCGTGTTCGGCGTCGACCGGTGGGATGCGGGAACGGTCGAGGTGCAAGGGAAGGCGCTGGTCAACGGCGCCCCGAGTACCGCGATGGCGGCCGGGCTCGCGCTCGTCCCCGAGGACCGGCGCGCCCAGGGCCTGGTGATGGACATGTCCATCGAGCGCAACATCGGGCTCACCGGACTGCGTACGACGGTGCGCGCGGGCCTCATGGACCGCGGCGCCGAACGCAGCCGCTCGCTCGACTGGGCGGTGCGGCTCCAGGTGAAGTACGCGCGCATAGCCGACGCCGTCGGCACCCTGTCCGGCGGCAATCAGCAGAAGGTCGTCCTCGCCAAGTGGTTGGCCACCCGGCCCCAAGTGCTGATCGTGGACGAACCGACCCGGGGCATCGACGTCGGCACCAAGGCCGAAGTGCACCGTTTGCTTTCCGAACTCGCTGCCGACGGGGTCGCCGTCCTGATGATCTCCTCCGACCTGCCCGAGATCCTCGGCATGGCCGACCGGGTTCTCGTCATGCACGAAGGCCGGCTCACCGCCGAGATCCCGCGCGCGCGTGCGACCGAGGAGTCCGTGATGGCGGCCGCCACAGGGAGGACGGCATGAGCGTGACCACCCAGAGCCCGGCACCCGCCGTGGACCCGGAGAAGGCCGGGGCCACCCGCCTTGTCGACCGCGTCTTCAAGATGCGTGAACTCGCCATCCTGCTGGTCTTCCTGGTGATGATCGGCATCACCCAGGCGGGCAACAGCGAGTTCCTGTCCGAGCAGGGCATCAAGGACCTGCTCCTGAACGCGACCATCCTCGTCCTCGTCGCGACCGGACAGGCCCTCGTCGTCATCACCCGCAACGTCGACCTGTCCGTCGGCTCCACGCTCGGGATCAGCGCCTTCGCCGCCGGGAACTACCTCCAGGGCGGCGGGAACTCGACGGTCGCGATCCTCCTCGCGGTCGCGCTCGGCGTCGGCTGCGGGCTGCTCAACGGGGCGCTCGTCAGCCTCGGCCAGGTGCCCGCGCTCGTCGTGACGCTCGGCACCCTCTACGTCATCCGGGGCGTCGACTCCATCTGGGTCGGCTCCCGGCAGATCACCGCGTCCGACCTGCCGGACGGCTTCGTCGACTTCGGCTCCGGCGGGATATCGGCCGTGCCGTATCTGGCGCTGATCGCGCTCGCCGTCCTCGTCGCGGTCGCGTACTACCTGCGGCACTTCGGCGGCGGACGCGAGCTCTACGCCCTCGGCTCCAACCCCGAGGCCGCGCGGCTCGCCGGCATCCCCGTGCGCAAGCGCATCCTCGCCGCCTACACCGCGTGCGGGGCGCTCGCCGGACTCGCCGGCGCGCTCTACCTGGCCCGCTTCGGCAACGTCGACTCCGCCACCGGCAACGGCTACGAACTCACCGTCGTCAGCGCCGTCGTGGTCGGCGGCGTCGTCTTCACCGGCGGCTCCGGCAGCGTCTACGGCGCGGCACTGGGCGCGCTGCTCCTGACCTCCATCAACAGCGTGCTTCCCGCGCTGGGCGTCAGCTCCGTGTGGGTGCTCGCCATCAACGGCGTGCTGCTCGTCCTGGCCATCGCCGTCGACCGGATCGTCGCCCTGCGCGTCGCCAAGGCCCTGAAGAAGAGGAACGCCCGCCATGGCTGACTCCAACCGGCTCACGCTCACGCGCGCCGTCCGCTGGGACACCGTTGTCGGCGCTCTCCTTGTCGTCCTCCTCCTGATGTCGTTCTCCTTTGTCGACGGTTTCGGGAACGCCCTCAACCTGTCGTTCCTCATCGGCAACACGCTGCCCATCGCGCTGATCGCCCTCCCGATGACGCTCCTCGTCGTCTCCGGAGAGATCGATCTCTCGGTGGCCTCGACGGCGGGGCTCTCCGGAGCCGTGATGGGCGCCCTCTGGAACGCCGGCATGGCCATCGAGACGATCATTCCGCTCGTGCTCCTCCTCGGAGTCGTCTGCGGGCTCATCAACGGCCTCCTGGTGACCCGTCTCGGACTGCCCTCGCTCGCCGTGACCATCGGCACCATGGCCGCCTACCGGGGCATCGCACAGATCGTCCTCGGCTCGGACGCCGTCACCGACTTCCCCTCGCAGTACCTGGACTTCGCGGCCGGACAGATCGGTGACACCTTCCTGCCGTACGCCTTCCTGCCCTTCCTCGCCCTGCTCGCGATCGCCGTCGTCGTCCTGCACGCCACGCCCTTCGGGCGCTCGCTCTTCGCGATCGGCGCCAACGAGGAGGCGGCGCGGTTCTCCGGCGTCCGCGTCAAGCGGCACAAGCTGTGGCTGTTCGTCTTCACCGGCCTTATGGCATCGCTCACGGGCGTCTTCTGGGCCCTGCACTACGCCAGCGCCCGCTACGACAACGCCACCGGCCTCGAACTGTCCGTCGTCGCCGCCGTCCTGCTCGGCGGCATCGACTTCGACGGCGGCAAGGGCACCCTCGGCGGCGCCATCGCCGGAGTCTTCCTGCTCGGCGCCCTGCAGAACGCGATGAGCCTGCTCAACGTCTCCGCACAGTCGCAGATCGTCGTCACCGGCGTGCTGCTCGTCGTGTCCGTGCTCGGGCCGCGCGTGGCCCGGCAGATCGCCGTCGCCAGAGCGGGCCGCCGCGCCGCCGCTCCCGCCCGCTGAACCCCTCGTACCGTCGACAAGTCCGAAAGGGACCAACGATGCTCTCTCCCCGCCGCTCCGCCCTCACCCGCGCCTGCGTGACCCTGGCCGCCGTCACCTCGCTCGCCCTCACCGCCACCGCCTGCGGAGGCACCACCAAGGATTCATCGAAGAACGACGACGCCGGCAAGGCATCGAACGCCAAGGCCGACCCGGACGCGGCCACCAAGAAGGGCCTCACCGTCGCCTTCCTGCCCAAGCAGGTCAACAACCCGTACTTCACGGTCGCCGACAAGGGCGGCGAGAAGGCGCTCAAGGAGCTCGGGTCGACGTACAAGGAGACAGGCCCCAACAGCGCCACCGACACCAGCGGACAGGTCTCCTACGTCAACACGCTCACCCAGCAGCAGGTCGACGCCATGGCCGTCTCCGCGCAGGACCCGGGCGCCCTGTGCACCGCCCTCAAGCAGGCGATGAAGAACGACATCAAGGTCGTCACTTACGACTCGGACACCAACCCCGGGTGTCGCGACGTCTTCGTCTCGCAGTCCAGCGCCGAAGCCCTCGGCCGCACCCAGGTGGAGCTGCTCGGCGAGCAGATCGGCTACAAGGGTGACATCGCGATCCTCTCCGCCGCCCAGACCGCGACGAACCAGAACACCTGGATCGGCTTCATGAAGGACGAGCTGAAGAAGCCCAAGTACAAGAACATGAAGCTGGTCAAGACCGCCTACGGCAACGACGACGCCCAGCAGTCCTTCCAGCAGACCCAGGGACTGCTCCAGGAGCACCCGAAGCTGGCCGGGATCATCTCGCCGACGACCGTCGGCATCAAGGCGGCCGCCCAGTACCTTTCGGGATCGAAGTACAAGGGCAAGGTCAAGCTCACCGGCCTCGGCACGCCCAACGACATGCGCCAGTACGTGAAGAACGGCACGGTCGAGGGCTTCGAGCTGTGGGACCCGGCCAAGCTCGGCGCGCTCGCCGCCCACACCGCGGTGGCCCTGAAGTCCGGCCAGATCACGGGCAAGAAGGGCGAGAAGTTCGAGGCGGGCGACCTCGGCAGCTTCACCATCGGTGACAAGGGAGTCGTCGATCTCGGAGAGCCGACCGTCTTCGACAAGAAGAACATCGACCAGTACAAATTCTGAGGGGATCGCACGCGGCGGTGCACGAGGCACCGCCCGAGCAACGGAACAAGGGGACGCATGGTCGGCATCAAAGACGTGGCGAAGCACGCCGGCGTGTCGGTGGGCACGGTGTCGAATGTGATCAACCGCCCGGACGTGGTCTCCGAAGAGACCCGGCACCGGGTGCGGTCCGTGATCGAACGGCTCGGCTACGTCCGCAGTGAGTCCGCACGGCAGCTGCGCGCGGGACAGAGCCGCATCATGGCGCTGCTCGTGCTCGACATGGGCAACCCCTTCTTCGTGGACGTCGCGCGCGGTGCCGAGCGGGCCGCGCGCGACGCCGGGCTCCGCGTCATGATGTGCAACAGCGGCCAGAGCCCCTCCGAAGAGGCCGAATATCTGGAGCTCTTCGCCGAACAGCGCGTACGGGGCGTCCTGCTGACCCCGGCGGACGCGACGGGACGGAACATCGAGGCGTTCCGCAGGCACGACATCCCGTTCGTGCTGGTCGACCGGGTCGCCGAGGGCGCCACCGAGTGCTCGGTCTCCGTGGACGACGTCCTCGGTGGTGCGCTCGCGGTGCGCCATCTCGTCGACGCGGGGCACCGCAGCATCGCGTACGTGAGCGGCCCGCCCGGACTCAACCAGGTCAAGGACCGCAGACAGGGGGCGCTGCAGGCCCTGGCCGAGGCCGGTCTGCCGGCATCGGCGCTGCGGGAACTGCCCACCGAGCGCCTCGACGTGGCGGCCGGACGTGACGCGGGCGCCCGCGTCCTCGGTCTCGCCGAGCGGCCGTCCGCCGTCTTCTGCGCCAACGACCTGCTCGCCCTCGGGGTGCTCCAGGCGATGTACGCGGCCGGGGTCAGCGTGCCCGAGGACATCGCGATCGTCGGCTACGACGACATCGAGTTCGCCGCCGCGGCCGTCGTCCCGCTCACCTCTGTACGCCAGCCCGCCATCAAGATGGGCGCGCTGGCCGCGGAACTTCTCCTGGAGGAGACCGAGTCGGACACGGACGAACACGATCACCGGCGTGTCGTGCTCCAGCCGGAACTCGTGGTTCGCCGCTCCAGCCTGGCGCCCCGCTGACCGCCCCCGAGACGGGTGTGCTGGACTGGGGCGAAGTGTCCCGTTCCGTAGTCGCCCAGGAGCCCCCTTGACCGCCACTGCCTCCTACCGCCAGCCCGGTGTGGTCCTCACCGACCACCGCTTCACCGTGCCCCTCGACCACGACGACCCCGCGGGGGAGCGGATCGAGGTCTTCGCCCGCGAGGCCGTGGCGAGCGAGCACGGGGGCGGCCACGGGGGCACAGACCTGCCGTGGCTGGTGTACCTGCAGGGCGGCCCGGGGTGCGGGGCCAACCGGTTCGTGGGCAAGGAGGCGTGGCTGGGCAGGGCCCTGCAGGACTACCGGGTGCTGCTCATCGACCAGCGCGGAACAGGCAGCTCCACTCCGGCGACGCGCCAGACGCTCCCGCTGCGCGGCGGCCCCCGCGAACAGGCCGACTACCTCACGCACTTCCGCGCCGACTCCATCGTCCGCGACTGCGAGCTGATCCGGCGCGAGCTGACCGGTGGCGCCCCCTGGACCGTCCTCGGCCAGAGCTTCGGCGGCTTCTGCGCGACCCACTACCTCTCGGCGGCCCCCGAAGGCCTGCACACCGCGATCGTCACCGGCGGCCTGCCCACCCTCGACGGTCACGCGGACGACGTCTACCGCGCCGCCTACCCGCGCATGGAGCGCAAGAGCGCCGCTCACTACGCCCGCTACCCCCAGGACGTCGAGCGCGCCCGCCGCATCGCAGACCACCTCGCCGAGCACGAGCCGGTCCTGAACGGCGGCTACCGCCTCACCGTCGAGGCGTTCCAGTCCCTCGGCATGCTGCTCGGCACGAAGGACGGCAGCCACCGCCTGCACTACCTCCTCGAAGACGCCTTCGTACGGACCCCGGCGGGGCTCGCCCTCTCCGACGCGTTCCAGGAGGACGTACAGGCCGCGCTGTCGCTCAGGAACCGCCCGCTCTTCGCGCTCCTGCACGAGTCGATCTACGGCCAGGGCGAGCGGCCCACCGACTGGTCGGCCGAGCGGCTGCGCGGCGAGTTCCCGCAGTTCGACCCGGGCAAGACACTCGCCGGGGACGCCCCGCTGCTGTTCACCGGGGAAGCCGTCCAGCGCTGGCAGTTCGACTGCGACCCGGCGCTGCGGCCCCTGCGCGAGACCGCCGACCTCCTTGCCGCACGCACCGGTTGGGCGCCCCTCTACGACACGGCGCGCCTCGCCGCGAACGAGGTACCGGCCGCCGCCGCCATCTACCACGACGACATGTACGTCGACACCGACCACTCCCTGCGCACCGCCCGCTCCATCCGCGGCCTGCGGACCTGGGTCACCGACGAGTACGAGCACGACGGCCTGCGGGTGGGCTCACCGCGCGTCCTCGACCGGCTCCTCGCCCTCGCCCGGGGTGAGGCCTGAGCCCTCCGCGACCGGGGCCCGCGGAGCTAGGCTGCGGGGCATGACAGAGCCGTTGAATGTGAACGACCAGCTCACCCCCATGCCCGAGGACTGGCAGCGGGCCCTCGCCGTCGTCGCCCACCCCGACGACCTGGAGTACGGCTGCTCGGCCGCGATCGCCGGATGGACGGACGGCGGGCGCGAGGTCGCCTACCTCCTGGCCAGCCGCGGTGAGGCGGGCATCGACACCCTCGACCCCGCCACGTGCGGGCCCTTGCGCGAGCGGGAGCAGCGGGCGAGCGCGGCGGTCGTCGGCGTGTCGACCGTGGAGTTCCTCGACCACAACGACGGCGTGATCGAGTACGGGACGGCGCTGCGCCGCGACATCGCCGCCGCGGTCCGCAGACACCGGCCCGAGCTCGTGCTCACGCTCAACCACCGCGACACCTGGGGCGGCGTCGCCTGGAACACCCCGGACCACGTCGCCGTGGGCCGGGCCACCCTTGACGCGGTGGCGGACGCGGGCAATCGGTGGATCTTCCCCGAGCTGATCGAGGAGGACGCCCTGGAGCCCTGGAACGGCGTGCGCTGGGTGGCCGTCGCCGGTTCGTCCTCGCCCACACACGCGGTGGACGCGACGGCCGGGCTCGAGCGCTCCGTGGCCTCCCTCCTCGAACACCGCACGTACATCGAGGCGTTGACGACGGAGGATCCCGAGAAGTACTGCCGTGAGTTCCTCATCGGCTACGCCCAGCAGCTGGCACCGCGCTTCGGCGGGAAGCCCGCCGTGGCCTTCGAGGTCTTCAGTCGCTGAGCGCCCGCCATTACGCTGACGGCACGTCACTTTCCTGACGGCACGTCAGAAACGTAGGCAGGAGCTGGTGCTGGATGATCGACACCATCGGCACGGACATCCCGGAGGGAGAGGAGCGGCTGCGCCTCGACATCGAGGACGGCCTCGGCATCCTCACCCTCTGCCACCCGCGGAAGCTCAACGCGTGGAGCTGGGAGTCCACGCGCCAGCTCGGCATCTTCGCCGACCGGATCCGCTTCGACGACTCGATCAGGGCGGTGCTGCTGCGCGCGGAGGGGCGGGCATTCTGCGCCGGCATCGACGTGACCGCGCTCAACGGCGGTGCGATCGAAGGCCGTTCGGTGTCCGAGCGCACCCGCAACTACTACGAGGGCATGCGCTGGGTCCATGAACGCTTCCGCACGTTCGCGCGCCTCCCGCAGCCGGTCGTCGCCGCCGTGCAGGGGTACTGCCTCGGCTTCGGCTTCGAGCTGGCGCTGATGGCTGACGTGCGGATCGTGTCGGACGACGCGGTGTTCGCGCTGCCCGAGGCGCAGATCGGCGTCGCGGTGGACGCGGGCGGCGATCTGCGCATCGCGCGCGACGCGGGCGCGGGCTGGGCCAAGCTGCTCTCGCTCACCGGACGCCGGATCGACGCGGCCACCGCCGAGCGGCTGCGCCTGGTCCAAATCGTCACGCCGGTGGACGAGTTGACCAAGACGGCACGCGAAGTCGCGGCGGAGATCGCGGCGAACGCCCCGCTGGCGGTCCAGGGCATCAAGCGAGGCATCGACGCGTACGCGGACGCGGGGATGGACGCGGCCCTCGACCGCGTCGCGCTGAACGCGGCGATCACGCTGACATCGGAGGACTCGCGCGCCGGGTACGCGGCGAAGGGGGAGCGGAGGGCGGCTACTTTCGAGGGGAAGTAGCTCCGGGAACAGGCCTGTTCCCGAGGGTCGGGCTACCCCTCGAAAGGCCCCCGCCCCATCTGCTCGCGAACCGTCACCACTTCCGGGCTCACCAGGCCACGCCGCTGCCAGTTCGCGCCGTCGACCACCAGCGTGTGCCCGGTGATGAAGCGGGCGTAGGGCGAGGCGAGGAAGGTCGCGGCCCAGCCCAGTTCACGCGGGGCGCCGACCCGGAGGGCGGGCTGGCGGGAGCCCAACTCCCGCTGCCGGTCCGCCGATTCGTGCATCCGTGAGGGAGTCGCCCGGTCGAGATTGCCGCGGATGTCGGCGGTCATGTCCTCGTGCGGCATCAGGCCCGGCACCAGGCCGTTGACCTGGACCCCGTACGGACCCCACTCCACCGCAAGGCTCTCGACGAGGCTCTGCACGCCCGCCTTCGCCGCCGCGCTGTGCGCGAAACCGGGGCCGCCCGTCCACGCGTACGACGCCCCGATGTTGATGACGGAACCGGGCGTGCCCGCGGCGAGATGGCGGCGGGCGAACTCCCGCGTCATGAAGAACGTCCCGGTCAGCGTGATGTCCACGACCGAGCGCCACGCATTCGGGGACATGTCCTCGGCGGGGACGGGGAAGTTCGCCGCCGCGTTGTTGACCAGGACGTCCGGCAGGCCGTACGCCTCCTGTGCCGCGTCGAAGACCTCGGCGACGCGGTCCGGGTCCCGGATGTCGCACGGCACGGCCGTCACCCGCCCGCCGAGGCCCGCGAGTTCGTCCCGCGCCGCCTTCAGCCGCTCCTCCTTGCGGCTCGCGATCACCAGATCGGCCCCGAGCCGCGCGAACTCCGCGGCGATCGCTTTGCCGAGGCCTGTCCCGCCGCCGGTCACGAGGACGACCGCCCCGTCGTACGTCCCCTCGGGCAGGGCGCTCGTGCCCGGCGGGGCAGGGGCCGGGAGCCCCGGAAGCGTCCCTTTGCTCATGTCATCCGTCATGGCCGCATCGATATCGCGTAACGCCTCAAAGCTCCATGGCTGCACGGAACTTCATGGCCGGGCCCTCGCGTCACGGGTTATGTCGTGTGCGCTATTGACAATTTAGTTTGCCAATACTGCAATGGACGTATGGCGGAGACCAAGGCCGAGAACAAGGCGGCGAGCAAGGTAGTGGGCAAAGTGGTGGACGGTGACGACGGCGGCGACGGCGCGAATCTGGACGGCGTGCTGGCCGAGGTCGGCCCCCGGCTGCGGAGAATCCGCAAGGAGCGCGGCGCGACCCTCGCGGGCCTCGCCGCCGCCACCGGAATCTCCGTGAGCACCCTCTCCCGCCTGGAGTCCGGCAACCGCAAGCCCAGCCTCGAACTCCTGCTCCCCATCGCCCGCGCCCACCAGGTCCCCCTGGACGAGCTCGTCGGCGCCCCGCCCGTCGGCGATCCGCGGGTGCGGTCGAAGCCGATCGTCCGGCACGGACGCACCATGTTCCCGCTGACCAGGCAGCCCGGCGGCCTCCAGGCGTACAAGATCGTTGAGCCCGCGCGCTCCGTACAGCCCGATCTGCAGACCCACGAGGGGTACGAGTGGCTGTACGTCCTTTCAGGGCGGCTCCGGGTCGTGCTCGCCGATCACGACGTGATCCTCGCGGCGGGCGAGGCCGCGGAGTTCGACACGCGCCTTCCGCACTGGTTCGGGTCCACGGGCGAGGGGCCCGCGGAGTTCCTCAGCCTGTTCGGGCCGCAGGGCGAGCGGATGCACGTGCGGGCGCGGCCCGCGAAGGGGTCCGCTCAGCAGAAGCACGAAGCGGACTGACGAGACGGTTCCCCTGCCTGCAAGCGACCGCTTAGTATGCGATGGAGCTTGGTCTACGAACGCCCGTGGAGGCCCCGCATGCAGGCATGGCAAGTGCACCAGAACGGCGAGCCGAGCGCGGTGATGCGCCTCGAAGACGTGGACCGGCCGGTGCCCGGCGACGGACAGCTGCTCCTCAAGGTCCGCGCCGCCAACATCAACTTCCCGGACGCCCTGCTCTGCCGCGGGCAGTACCAGATCACACCCCCGCTCCCCTTCACACCCGGCGTGGAGATCTGCGGCGAGACCGAGGACGGGCGGCGCGTGATCGCCAACCCCGCCCTTCCGTACGGCGGCTTCGCCGAGTACGCGATCGCCGACGCGGCGGCCGTCCTTCCCGCGCCCGACGCCCTGGACGACGCCGAGGCCGCCGCGCTGCACATCGGCTACCAGACCGGCTGGTTCGGCCTGCACCGCCGCGCGCACCTCCAGGCGGGCGAGACCCTCCTGGTGCACGCGGCCGCGGGCGGCGTCGGCAGCGCCGCCGTGCAGCTCGGCAAGGCCGCGGGCGCCAAGGTCATCGGTGTCGTCGGCGGCGCCGCCAAGGCCGAGGTCGCGCGCGAGCTCGGCTGTGACGTGGTCATCGACCGGCGTACGGAGAACGTGATCGGCGCCGTCAAGGAAGCCACCGGCGGCCGTGGTGCCGATGTCGTCTACGACCCCGTCGGCGGCGACGCGTACGCGCAGTCCACGAAGTGCGTCGCCTTCGAAGGGCGGATCATCGTCGTCGGCTTCGCGAGCGGCGTCATCCCGACACCCGCGCTCAACCACGCCCTGGTGAAGAACTACGCGGTCCTCGGCCTGCACTGGGGCCTCTACAACACCAAGGACCCGCAGGCGATCCTCCGCTGCCACGAGGAGCTCACCCAGCTCGCGGCCAAGGGCGCGATCAAGCCGCTCATCAGCGAGCGCGTGCCGCTTAGCGAGGCGGCCGCCGCCGTCCAGCGGGTGGCCGACGGTGTCACCACCGGGCGAGTGGCCGTGGTCCCCGCGGGAGGCGCCGCATGACAGATGCCGCTGAACTGCGCCGCCGCACCCGGGAGTTCATTGCCGTGCACCCGCCCGCCGCGACGGAACGGGCGGCATTCCTCAAGGCCCGCTTCGACGCCGGACTCGCCTGGGTGCACTACCCCGAAGGGCTCGGCGGGCTCGGTGCGCCCCGGTCCCTGCAGGCCGTCGTGGACGCCGAGCTGGAGGCCGCGGGCGCGCCCGACAACGACCCGCGCCGCATCGGGATCGGCCTCGGCATGGCAGCGCCGACCATCCTGCGCTTCGGCACCGAGGAGCAGAAGCGGAGCTTCCTGCGGCCGCTGTGGGTCGGCGACGAGGTGTGGTGCCAGCTCTTCAGCGAGCCGGGCGCCGGATCCGACCTCGCAGCCCTGGGCACGCGAGCCGTCCGGGATGGCGACACCTGGGTGGTCAACGGGCAGAAGGTGTGGACGTCCGGCGCGCACGCCGCCCGCTGGGCCATCCTCATCGCCCGCACCGACCCGGACGTGCCCAAGCACCGCGGCATCACGTACTTCGTCTGCGACATGACCGACCCGGGCGTCGAGGTGCGCCCGCTGCGGCAGATCACCGGCGAGGCCGAGTTCAACGAGGTCTTCCTCACCGACGTACGTATTCCGGACGCGCACCGCCTGGGTGAGATCGGCGACGGCTGGAAGGTCGCGCAGACCACCCTCATGAACGAGCGCGTGTCCATCGGCGGAGCCCGCATCCCGCGCGAGGGCGGAATGATCGGCCCGGTCGTCGAGTCCTGGCGCGAGCGTCCCGAGCTGCGGACGCACGATCTGCACCAGCGGCTGCTCAAGCTGTGGGTCGAGGCCGAGGTCGCCCGGCTCACCGGGGAGCGGCTCCGTCAGCAGCTCGTCGCGGGACAGCCGGGTCCCGAGGGCTCGGGCATGAAGCTCGGGTTCGCCCGGCTGAACCAGGAGATCAGCGGCCTGGAGGTGGAACTCCTGGGCGAGGAAGGGCTGTTGTACGAGGACTGGACGATGCGGCGGCCCGAGAAGGTCGACTTCGTCGCCCGTGACGCGGGCTACCGCTATCTGCGGGCCAAGGGCAACAGCATCGAGGGCGGCACCAGCGAAGTGCTGCTCAACATCGTCGCCGAGCGGGTACTCGGACTGCCCTCCGAGCCGCGCACCGACAAGGACGTCGCGTGGAAGGACCTCGCCCGATGAGTACGCAGACCACACAGAGCCCGCAGCCCGCGCAGCGCGACCTGTTGTACTCCGAAGAGGAGGAGGCGCTGCGCTCGGTGGTGCGCGGCCTCCTCGCCGACCAATGCGACGCCACCGCCGTGATCACACGCACCGAGTCCGCCGAGCCGCACGACCGCGAGCTGTGGAAGGCGCTCACGGACGGCATGGGGCTCGCGGGCCTGCTGGTGCCCGAGTCCCTCGGCGGCCAGGGCGCGACGCACCGCGAAGCCGCCGTCGTCCTGGAGGAGTTGGGTCGCGCGGTCGCCCCCGTGCCCTATCTGACCAGTGCCGTCATCGCGACCGAGACGCTGCTGGCCTGCGACGGCGAAGCGGCGAGGGAACTCCTCGGC
Source organism: Streptomyces rectiviolaceus (assembly GCF_039533825.1). NCBI lineage: Bacteria > Bacillati > Actinomycetota > Actinomycetes > Kitasatosporales > Streptomycetaceae > Streptomyces > Streptomyces rectiviolaceus. The sequence goes on along the minus strand of NZ_BAAAUG010000147.1, from coordinate 4,741 downwards.
GCGCTCGCGTCGGGACGCACGGTCGGTGTGCTCACCGTGCCGCTGGCCACCGCTCCTGGCGGTGTCCTGCCCGACGTACGCGTGGAGGGCGGGTCCGTGCACGGCACCGTCACCGGTGTTGCCGACGCGGTCGCGGCTGATGTGTTCCTCGTGCCCACACGCGCGGGGCTCTTCGGGGTGGACGCGGGCCAGGACGGCGTGACCGTCGCGCCGCAGACCTCGCTCGACCTCACGCGGCCGCTCGCCACGGTGACCTTCGAGGGGGCACGCGCGCGTGCGGTTGGTCCGGAGGCCGGGCCTGCCGTGCGGCGCGGGCTGCGGGCGGGAGCCGGGCTCCTGACGTCCGAGCAACTGGGCCTGGCCGACTGGTGCTTGACCGAGACCGTGCGCTACACGAAGGAACGCACCCAGTTCAACCGGCCCGTCGGCTCCTTCCAGGCGCTCAAGCACCGGCTCGCCCAGCTCTGGCTCGAGGTGGTCAACATCCGCGCCGCCGCCCGCAACGCGGCCGACACCCTCGCCGCCGGCAGTCAGGACGCCGATGTCGCGGCGGCTCTCGCGCAGGCCTACGCGTCACCCGCCACGGTGCACATCGCCGAGGAGGCGCTCCAGCTGCACGCCGGTATCGGCATGACCTGGGAGCACCCCGTGCACCTCTACCTGAAGCGGGCCAAGGCCGACTCCATCGCGCTCGGCGCAGTGGGGCGGCACAGGGAGGAGCTGGCCGCGCGCGTGAACCTGCCCGCTCCCTGACCCCCGGCGGCCCTGCTCCCCGTCATCCGTTCGGTACGGCCCGCACGTTTTACCGACCCATTACATGAGGCATAATTGCGACTCGTTCGCAATAACGTTTGATCTTCAGTAGGGGTGTGGAGCATGAGGGCCCGATCGATACGGGGCACGGGCGCGGTAGCGGCGGCCGCCTCACTGGCGGTCGCCGCTTCGGCCTGTTCGGCGCCGGGCGACGGCAAGAACGCGGGCGGCGCCAAAGACTCCGCGGTTGTCGGCATCGCGTACGAACCGGACACCCTGAGCCCGCTCCTCGGCTACGGCAAGGACGGCAACTCCAAGATCTTCGACGGTCTGCTCACGCACGACGCCGACATGAAGCTCAAGCCCGCGCTCGCGGCCGAGCTGCCCAAGGTCGGCGACGACGGCAAGACCTACACGTTCAAGCTGCGCAAGGGCGTCAAGTTCAGCGACGGCAGGCCCTTCACGTCCAAGGACGTCGTCTTCACGTACGAGACGATCCTCGACAAGAAGACGAACAACGCCGCCAAGACCGAGCTCGACGCCGTCAGAGACGTCGAGGCGAAGGGCGACGACACCGTCGTCTTCCACCTCAAGTACCCCTATGCGCCCTTCGCCGAGCGCACCGTCCTGCCCATCGCGCCCGAGCACATAGCGGGCAAGCAGGACGTGAACACCGGCGAGTTCACCACCAAGCCGGTCGGCACGGGCCCGTACAAGCTCGTGAAGTGGTCCAAGGGCGAGAAGCTCACCTTCAAGGCCAACCCCGGCTACTGGGGCGGCACGCCGAAGGTCAAGAACTTCACCATGGCGATCATCAAGGACGACGACATCCGCGCCACCCGGCTCGACGCCGGTGAACTCGACGGCGCGATCCTGCCGCCCAACCTCGCCAAGAAGTACGAGAGCGACGGCAACAAGAAGTCGTACGCCGCCAAGACCTTCGACTACCGCGTGGTGACCCTGCCCACCGGCAACAAGGTCGCGGGCGACACCGGCATCCGGCGCGCGCTCGACACCGGCGTCGACCGCAAGGCCATGGTCGACTCGATCCTGGACGGCGCGGGCAAGGAGGCCTACGGGCCTGTCCCGACCGACAGCCCTTGGTTCACGAAGGGGACTGAGCGCAAGCACGACCTCGCCGCCGCCAAGAAGATCCTCGACAAGGCGGGCTGGAAGCCGGGCAAGGGCGGCATCCGTGAGAAGGACGGCGTCCAGGCGAAGTTCCCCCTCTGGTACCTCTCCGGCGACAAGCTCCGCCAGGACCACGCCCTCGCCTACGCCTCCGACGCCAAGAAGCTCGGCATCAAGGTCGAGGTGCAGGCGGGCACCTGGGAGGTCATCGAGCCGCGCATGCCCAAGGACGCGGTCCTCGCGGGCGGCGGCTCCCCGGCCGACCCGGACTTCGACCAGTACACCCTCCTGAAGTCCTCGCTCGCCGGTGACGGCTTCAACAACATGGCCCACTACGACAACCCCAAGGTCGACAAGGCGCTCGACGAGGCCCGCGAGAGCGGCGACCATGCCGAGCGGCAGGCCGCGTACGACACCATCCAGCGCGAGCTCGTGAAGAACCCGGGCTACACCTTCCTCACCCACATCGACCACCTCTACGTCGTCGACAAGCGCTTCGGTGACCTGACCACCCAGACCGAGCCGCACGACCACGGCCTCGCGTCAGGCCCGTGGTGGAACGTCGAGGACTGGCAGCCGAAGCAGTGAAGTCCGCGCTCCAGAAGCTCCCCTGGGGGCCGATGGCGCGCATGACGGGACGGCGGGCCCTGTTCGCCGTCCCGGTCCTGCTCGCCGTGACCTTCGGCGTCTTCGCCATCGCAGCCGCGTCCCCCTTCGACCCCGTCAAGGCGTACGCGGGCACGGCCGGGCTCACCGCATCCCAGGAGAACCTCGACCAGCTGCGTCGCAACCTCGGCGTCGACCAGCCGCTCGTGCAGCGCTGGTGGGACTGGCTCACCTCGGCCGTGAGCGGCGACCTCGGGGACTCCAGCACCCTGCGCCAGCCCGTCTCCGACGTCATCGGCGAACGCATCGGCTGGTCCGTGCTGCTCGCCGCCACCGCGTTCCTGCTCGCGATCCTCGTCGGCACGACGCTCGGCGTGCTCGCCGCGCGCCGCCCCGGCGGCTGGCTCGACCGCGCCGTGACCTCCCTCGCGTACACGCTCGAAGCGGCGCCGCCGTTCTGGATCGGCCTGCTCGCCGTCTGGCTGTTCGCCCTGAAGCTCGGGGTGCTGCCCTCGGGCGGGCTGACGGACACCGCCAGTACGGCCGTGACCGCGGGGCAGGTCGCGAGCCATCTCGTGCTGCCCGCCGCCGTCCTGGCGATCTCGCAGCTTCCGTGGTTCGTGCTCTACGTACGCCAAGGGGTCGGCGACGCGCTCGGCGACGACCCCGTCCGGGGCGCACGCGCGCGTGGCCTCGCCGAACGGACCGTGCTCCTCGGGCACGCACTGCGTTCGGGCATGCTGCCGGTGCTCACGCTGATCGGCTCCCGCGTGCCCGAACTGATCACCGGTGCGCTCCTGGTGGAGACCGTCTTCAGCTGGCCGGGCATCGCGGCGGCCACCGTGTCGGCCGCGACCGCCGTGGACTTCCCGCTGCTCGCCGCGCTCACCGTCCTCGCCACGGCGGCGGTGCTCCTGGGCAACCTCCTGGCCGATCTCCTGTACGGCCTCGCCGACCCGAGGGTGGGATTCGATGGCTGAGACGACGACCTGGCGCGCCTCCCTCGGGAGCGCCTCGAAGACTCGCTCCACGCGCGCGTGGCGGGTGCGTTCCTCGGCGGTGATCGTCGCGGCGGTGGTCCTCGCCGTCCTCGTCGTACCGCCGCTCGTGAACCTCGACGAACAGGCCGTGAACCTCGCGGCCAAACTGCAACCGCCGTCCTGGGGGCATCCCTTCGGCACCGACGACGTGGGACGCGATCTTCTCCTGCGCTGTGTGTACGGGCTGCGGGTCTCGCTGCTCGTGGGCGTGGTGGCCGCCGTCGTCGCGACCGTCATCGGCACGGCCGTGGGGGCGCTCGCCGCCGCGTCGGGCGGCTGGGTGGACCGGGTCGTCATGCGGCTCGTGGACGTCTTCTCGTCCGTGCCGCACCTGCTGCTCGGCATCTTCATCGTGGCGATGTTCCGGCCGGGGGTGTGGCCGGTGGTCGTCTCGGTCGCGCTCACGCACTGGCTGTCCACGGCCCGCATCGTGCGCGCCGAGGTCCTGTCCCTGCGGTCACGTCCGTACGTCGACGCGGCCATCTCCGGCGGCGCTTCGCGGATGCGCGTCACCGTGCGCCATCTGCTGCCCGGCGTGCTCCCGCAGGCCGGACTCGCCGCCGTCCTGATGGTGCCGCACGCCATCTGGCACGAGTCCGCGCTGTCCTTCCTCGGGCTCGGCCTCCCCACCCACCAGGCGAGCCTGGGCACTCTCGTGCAGAGCGCGCGCGGCTCGCTCCTCGCCGGGGACTGGTGGCCGACGCTCTTCCCCGGCCTGTTCATCATCGTGCCCACCCTGGCGATAGCAGGCCTCGCGGGCGCCTGGCGGGAACGGATCAATCCCCGGCGCCGATCGGAGCTGATGCTGTGACTCCCGTGCTGTCCGTGCAGGGCCTTTCTGTACGTTTCCGCATGCGCGGCGACACCTTCGTCTCCGCCGTCACCGACGCCCACTTCGACCTGGCGGCGGGGGAGTGCCTCGCCCTTGTCGGCGAGAGCGGCTGCGGCAAGTCCGTGCTCGCCTCCGCCCTGCTCGGACTGCTTCCGGGGAACGCGGAGACGGCCGGGTCCGCGCACATCGGCGACGTGGACCTGCTGACCGCCGACGAGCGAACCCTGGCCCGCACGGTCCGCGGGCGTCGCGTCGGCCTCGTACCGCAGAGCCCGGCCGCGCACCTGACGCCGGTGCGCACGGTCCGTGCCCAACTGGAGGAGACCCTGCGGGAGCTGGCGGGCGTGCGCCGCCCTCAGCTGCGCAAGGCCGCCGAAGC
>NZ_BAAAUG010000146.1:0-8641 GCF_039533825.1 Streptomyces rectiviolaceus | reverse complement strand
GCCCGCCGTCGCCGCGACCGCCGGGGCCCTCGCGCTGCTGGCCGCGCTGATCCGGCCGGACGGCCCGGTGCTCGCGGCGGCCTACCCGGTGACCGTGCTGCTCTTCCTGCGCAGGGACGGGCTCGTGCGGGCCGTGCGGGCGGTGGCGCTGAGCTGCGGCATGTTCGCGCTGCCGTATGCCGCCTTCCTGCTGTGGCGCCGCGCGACCTTCGGGCTCTGGGTGCCGAACACGGCGGTGGCCAAGGCCCAGAAGGCGCCACGGATCGGCCAACTGGCTTCCACGGGTGAGCTGTTGACGTACGGCGGCTGGGCGCTCGCCCTGATCGGCGCGGCCTGCGTCGGTGTCGCGCTCGCCCGCCCCGGCCCTGCCCGCAGGGCCTTGGCGGCGCTGCTCGTCCCGCTGGCCCTGACCCTCTTCGCCTACGGCGTGCTCGGCCGGGACTGGATGGCGCTGTACCGCTTCGCGACCCCGGTGTGGGTGCTCGCCGCGATGGCGTTGGCCCTGGCCGTCGGCGCCGTCTGGCACGCGGAACGCCCTCGCGCGCGTGTCCTCATCGGCTGCGCCCTCGCGGGCGCCCTGCTGCTCTCGGTCACCGGACAGGCCGCGCAGGACCGCAGGTTCGTCCAGCGTCCGACCCTGTCCATGTGCTTCGTGGCCGAGCGCTACGGCCACACCTTCAACGCGTACGCCGCGTACCTCGGACTGCGCGACGCCACTGTCGCCCTGCCCGACCTGGGAGGCACCCTGCTCACCTCGCGGCTGCGCGTCGTGGACGTCGCGGGCCTGACCGACCGCCGGGTCGCCGAGGCGTACGCGGCCGCCGACACGTCCGACCTGCGCGACTACGTACTCAACGAGGTGCGCCCCGAACTGCTCCACGTGCACGCCGCCTGGACCGCCAAGTCGGGCCTGACCACGCCCCGCCTGGCGGCCGCGGGTTACGTCCCGCTCTACCGCGAGGGCAACGGCGGCGACTTCGTCCGGGCCGACGCGGTACGCGACCCGGCCCGGATCACCGCACTGCGCGAACGCGTGCGCCCGGCCCTTGACGACATGGTCGCCCAGATGCGCCCGGCGGGCTGCGGCCCGACGCTGCGCGCGGGAGAGGGGTCCCCCGCATGACGACAGCTCTCCCGCGGCAGACACGCCCCGTCCCCGGGCTTCCCACCGCCGCCGACACCGCGCCCCGCGTCGACTCCCTCACCGGGATGCGCTTCCTCGCCGCCTTCGCGGTGTTCGTGCACCACTTCACCGGTCTCAGCGCACAGGGCGGCGTCGCCCACGCGCCGCTGCTCTTCCCCTACTCGACGCTCGGCGCGAACGGCGTGGGGTTCTTCTTCGTGCTCTCCGGATTCCTGCTCACCTGGGGGCACCGCCCCGGCACCCTCGCCCGCCTCTTCTACTGGCGCAGGTTCGGCCGCATCTGGCCCGCCCACCTGGTCGCGACCATCCCCTGCATCTGGGTCTTCTACCTCTGGGGCGGTGTGCCGACGGACGCCTTCAGCTTCGTCGCCTCGCTGCTCCTGGTGCAGACGTGGTTCCCCGGCGTCGTCCCGATGTTCCCCGGCAACGGCGTCGCCTGGACGCTCAGCGTCGAGGCCTTCTTCTATCTCCTCTTCCCGTTCGCCGTCCGCGGCGCCCTGCGCCTGCGCACCCGCACCCTGGCCCTGCTCGCCGCCTGCGGACTCGTCGCGATGTGGCTGCTCAAATGGTGGACGGCCACTCATCTCTCGCCCTTCGCCACCGAGTGGATCATGCGGCACCCGGTGGCCAGGCTCCCCGAGTTCGCCGTCGGGATGGCCTGCGCGCTCGCCCTGCGCAGGGGGCACCGGTTCCCGCTCAGCCCGCCGGTGCTTTTCGCCTGCTTCACCGCGTACGCCGTCCTCTACTGCCACCGCACCACCTGGTTCGGCCCGGACATCGCCGACCAACTGGCCTGGACCCTGCGGCCGTTCGCCGCCCTGTTCTCCGTCGTCTTCATCGCCGCCTACGTCCAGCGCGAGCTGACCGGACACCGCGGCTGGCTCTGCTCGCGCCCGATGGTGCTGCTCGGGCTCTGGTCGTACGCCTTCTATCTGCTGCACCAGACCCTCAACCGGCTGATCATCGACACCTGGGGCCGCCCGCAGCCGGACAACTCCGCGGTGTTCACCCTCCTCGGCGTCGGTGTCACCGTCCTCGCGCTGTCCTGGGCGCTGTTCACGTACGTCGAGGAACCGGCGAGGAAGTGGTGCGTCCGGCGCACTCCGCGCAGGTGGAGCCGTAAAAGCGCGTCAGTGGAAGCGAGTTGACGGCGTGACCCTTTGTGCCGATACACGTTGAACGCGAGCAACGCGTAGAAGATCACTGTGTTGGAGGAGACGTGCACCAGTCCGCGTACGAACAGATGGAACTCTGTGTGGAGCAGTACATGCCCGCGGGGAAGCGCCACCGGGTGGTCGATCTCGGCGCCCGGGTCTCCGACGGGCAGACCCGCACGCACAAGGCCCTGCTCGAAGGGCGCGACACGGAGTACGTGGGCGTCGACGTGCTCGACGGACGCAACGTCGACGCGGTGATGAAGAAGCCGTACCGCATTCCCGTGAAGTCCCGCAGCGCCGACTTCGTCATCTCCGGGCAGGCCTTCGAGCACATTCCCTTCTTCTGGGCGACGATGCTGGAGATCGCCCGGGTCCTGAAGCCGCAGGGCATCGCCTTCGTGACCGCGCCATCGCGCGGCCACGTGCACGACGCCCAGGACTGCTGGCGCTACTACCCCGACGGGTTCCGCGCCCTGGCCGCGTACACCCGGCTCGAACTCCGCGAGGCCTACACGGACTTCCCGCCCATGAAGGGCATCCGCCACGCCTACGGCCAGATCGACGCCAAGCACGCCTACTGGGGCGACTCCGTCGGCGTGTTCCAGCGGCCCAAGAACTACCCGAGCCTCACCATGGCCTTCGTGCGCTCCACGACCAAGTGGTGGGCGAACAAGGTCGGCGGGGTCGACGGCGTCCCGCTGCCCGAGCCCGTCGATGGCCGCGCCCTCTGCGGCAGGCCGAAGGTGGTGGCGCCGCGCTCGGAGGACGAGCAGCAGCCCATTGCCGCCCCAAGTGACGCCAAATGAACTTATGTTGACGAAACGTGACATCACGGATGAGTTGCGCGTACTGTCCGCTCCCATGGCATGGCGACGCGCTGTGAATGGCGCATTGAAGCAACTGACCGGATACCAGCTGACGCGCAAACCGATGCCGGGCCAGCGCGCGGCGGCGGCCCCCGCGCCGAAGCCCGCCCCGGCATCGAAGCCAAAGCCGAAGCCGAAGCCGAAGGCCCTGAACCTCCCCGCCGACTACGACGACGAGGCGAAGGACATCATCCGTGCGGTGAAGCCGTACACGATGACCTCTCCCGAACGGCTGAACGCCTTCATCCTGGCGACCCGGCACGTCATCAGGCACGACATCCCCGGCGACATCGTCGAGTGCGGTGTGTGGCGCGGCGGTTCGATGCAGGCCTGCGCCAAGGCGCTGCTCGCGGCCGGTGACACCGAGCGCGACCTGTACCTCTTCGACACGTACGAGGGCATGACCCCGCCCACCGAGGAGGACCTGCGCCTGGACGGCAAGTCCGCCGAGGAGCTGCTCAAGCTGCAGGGCAAGGACCGGCCGATCTGGGCCGTCGCCTCCCTCGACGACGTCAAGTCGGGCTTCGAGAAGGTGCCGTACCCCAAGGAGCGCGTGCACTACGTCCAGGGAAGGGTCGAGGAGACCGTCCCGCGCGAGGCGCCCGAGCAGATCTCCGTCCTGCGCCTCGACACCGACTGGTACGCCTCGACCAAGCACGAACTGGAAGAGCTGTACCCGCGGTTGGTCAGCGGCGGCGTCCTGCTCATCGACGACTACGGCTACTGGCAGGGCTCGCGCCAGGCGGTCGACGAGTTCCTGGACAAGACCGGCGAACGCCTGCTGCTCCTGCGCATGGACGAGGGCCGCATCGCCGTCAAGCCCTGACCCGGCGGCGCACGGCCGTTCCGGCCAACTGAACACGGCAGGAACGTGAGCGGGCCCTGTGCCCGGCAGCCCCGAGCTGCCGGGCACAGGGCCCGCCCGCGTGATCACTCGAATGGCTCTGCGCGGGTGACCCGGAAGGGCGGCCGTTGTTAACCAAGTGGCCCCCAGCAGGACGCGCAGCCGTGCCCGTCAGTTCTCCGGAAGGAATGTGCGCAGCGCATGACACCCCGACTCGCCGTCGTCGTCCCCGTCTACAACGTCGAGGAGTTTCTCGCCCCTTGCCTCCGGTCACTGGCCGAGCAGACCATGCCGGACCTCGAAGTCGTCATGGTCAACGACGGTTCCACCGACGGGAGCCCACGCATCGCCCGCGAGTTCGCCGAAGGGGACACCAGATTCCGGCTGGTCGAGCAGGAGAACGCGGGCCTCGGGGCCGCCCGCAACGCGGGAGTGCGCGAGGCGCGGGGCACGTACCTGGCGTTCGTCGACAGCGACGACGTCGTCCCGCCGGACGCGTACGAGCGGATGCTGGCGGCACTCGAGGAGTCCGGCTCCGACTTCGTCACCGGCAACGTCCACCGGCTGCGCTCCGGCGGCAGGAGCGAGCAGTCGCCGATGTTCCGCAAGGCGATGGAGAGCGACCGCAGCGGCACGCACGTCACCCGGGACTGGGAGCTGCTCGGCGACCGCATCGCCTGCAACAAGGTCTTCCGCAGGGACTTCTGGGACCGGCACGCCTTCGCCTTCCCCGAGGGCGTGCTCTTCGAGGACACCCCCGTCACGATCCCCGCCCACTTCCTGGCCGAGTCCGTCGACGTACTGAAGGAGCCCGTCTACCTCTGGCGCGACCGCGACGGCTCCATCACCAGCCGCCGCGCCAAGCCACGCGCCGTCCGCGACCGCACCGCCGCCGTCCTCGCGGCCAGCGGTTTCCTCGCCGAGAAGGCCGCACGGATGGCGGGCACGCCGCAGGCGGAGGTCTTCGCCGAGGCCAAGCGGCGCTATGACACGACGGTGTTCTCCGGGGACCTGTGGCTGTTCATGGAGGCCCTGCCGCACGGCGACGCCAAGTACCACGACGTCTTCATGGAGCAGGCCAACGCCTTCGTCGACACCGTCGACCCCGCGGTCGTCGCCGCACTGCCGCTCGCCCTGCGCGTGCGCTGGCAGCTCATCCGCCGGCGCCGCGTCACCGACCTCCTTGCCTTCATGGCGTTCGAGAAGTCCCACCCCGACGCCTTCCGGGTCCGCGGCCTGCGCAGGCGCCGGGCCGACTACCCCGGCATCGGCGGCCTGCCGCGCGAGACCGTCGCCCTGAAACGTTCCGACCTGCCGCTCACCGCGCAGCTCACCCAGGCCGCCTGGGACGAGCAGGGCAGGCTGCGGCTCAAGGGCTACGCCTACATCCCCAACCTGCCCGCCGGGCGGATCGGCGCGCGTGCCAGGGTCGCCTGGCTGCGGGCCGGGCGGCGGCGGGTCCTTCCGCTGAAGCTGCGCACGGTGCGGGCGCGCGAGGCGACGTACCGCTCCAAGCAGGGCCTGCACAGCTACGACCGGTCGGGATTCGAGACGGTCATCGACCCCCGCAGGACCGTCACCAAGCGGCGAAGCACCACCTGGAACGTCGAGATGGGCGTGGTCAGCGGGCTGCTGCCGCGCACGGGGCCGGTGCGGATGAGCGGTGCGCCGCGGCTTCCCGTGCGGTATCTGGAGGAGTTCCTGCGGGTGGCCGTCACCCTCAGCAAGGGGCGGCTGCGGCTGCGCACGGAGCGGGTGGCGGGGCGGCTCGTCGCGCACGAGGGGTGCGGCGGCGTCGTCCGGCTGCACGGCAGGATCGCGCCGGGGGAGTCCCAGGCCCTCGACGCCCTGCGGGTGGAGAACTGGCACACCAAGGAGGCGCACTACGTCCCGGCCCTGGTCAATGGCCGTGACTTCAGCGCCGATGTGCCGCTCGGCTTCTTCCACGCCGGTGAGGACGAGCGCACCGGAGCGCCGCGCAAGGCCGACCCGTGGGGCGTCGCGCTCGTCCGCGAGGGAGGCGACCGCACGCCGCTCGCCGCCTGCCCGGATGTGGCGCCGGGGCGGTACGGACTGCTGCCGGGGCGTGAACTCCTCGTCCTCGCCAACGCGTCGGGGAACCTGGAGCTGCGCGACCAGACCGTGCGCCCGCTCGTCGACGCCGTGACCTGGGACGACGAACTGCTCATCGAGGGCAGCCACCCCGACGCGGCGGCCCGCTGCGGGGAGCTGGTCCTCGTGCACGGCGGCCACGGCGACGAGAACGTCGTGCCGGTGCGGATCGAGGGCGGACGGTTCGCCGCCGCGCTGCGCCCCGAGGCCCTGCCGGGCCCCGGAGGCACCCTGCCGCTCGCCGAAGGACGCTGGAACCTCTTCCTGCGCGAGCCCGGCGAGAGCGACCCCGAGCAGTACACCCCGGTGTGCGTGGCGCCGGGCAACGACCGTGGACTCCCGCTCGTACGCACCAGGTCCGGCCGTGACATCACCCTGAAGCGCCACGCCCACGACGGCCTCCACCTGCGCTCGGGCTCCGCGCTTCCCATGGCCGACCGGGGCGCCCCGCGCCAGCGCCGGCTGCGCGAGGTGTACGCGGCGCGGCGCGGCGAGCCGCTGCGCGACGCCGTCCTGTACTGCAGCTTCGACGGTCGGCAGTACTCGGACTCGCCCCGCGCCGTGCACGAGGAACTGGTCCGCAGGGGCGCCGGGTTGGAGCACCTTTGGGTGGTCCGCGACCAGCAGGTGGGGCTGCCCGAGAGCGCGGCGCCCCTCGCCCTGTGGAGCGCCGAGTGGCACGAGGCCCTCGCCCGCTGCCGCTACATCGTCACCAACACCCAGCTGCCCCAATGGTTCGAGCGCGCCGATGGCCAGTACGTCGTGCAGACCTGGCACGGCACCCCCCTCAAGCGCATCGGCCGCGACCTCGCGGGCCACGCCTCCGGAGACCGCTCCTACATGGCGAGCCTGCCAGGACGCGCCGACCAGTGGAGCGTCCTCGTCTCCCCGAACCGCTTCTCGACCCCCGTCCTGCGCGGCGCCTTCGGCTACACCGGCGAGGTCCTGGAACGCGGCTATCCGCGCAACGACCTGCTGCACGCCGCCGACCGCGCGAAGGTCGCCGCCTCCGTGCGCGAACGGCTCGGCATCCCCGATGGCAGACGCGTCGTCCTGTACGCGCCCACCTGGCGCGAGAACCAGCCCAAGCAGTCCGGCCGCTACGCCCTCGACCTCCAGCTGGACCTGGAGGCCGCCGAACGCGCCATCGGCGACGACCACGTGCTCCTCGTCCGCAGGCACTACCTCGTCGGCGGCACGATTCCCGGCTCGGACTTCGTACGCGACGTCACGCGCCACCCCGACGTCAGCGAACTGCTCCTGATCGCCGACGTGTTGGTGACGGACTACTCCTCCCTGATGTTCGACTTCGCGCAGACCGGGCGCCCGATGCTCTTCCACACCTACGACCTCGACCACTACCGCGACACCCTGCGCGGCTTCTACTTCGACTTCGAGGCGCAGGCGCCGGGCCCGCTGCTCGGCACGAGCGACGAGGTGATCGCCGCGCTGCGCGACCCGCGGGCCGCCACCGCCGCGTACGCCGACGCGTACGACCGGTTCCGCGAGGTCTTCTGCGACCTGGACGACGGGAACGCGGCCGCCGGTGTCGCGGACGCCATGCTCGAGGGAGGCCGCGCATGAGCACGCCGGATCTGCACGACGTCAGCTGTGTCGTGGTCGCGGGAGAGGACGCCGACGCGCTGCGGCATTCGGTGCGGTCCGTGCTCGGCCAGACGATGGGCAACGTCGAGGCGGTCGTCGTCGACCCCGGGGCGGACGGTCCCGCCCGCGACGCGGCGCAGACGCTCGCCGCCGATCAGCCGCACCGGGTGCGCCTGGTCCGTGCCGAAAGCGCGATGCCGGTGGCCGCCTCGCGCAACCTCGGGCTCGACGCGGCACGCGGACGGTACGTCGTCGTGCTCGGCGACGGCGAACTCCTGGAGCGGCACGCCTGCCGGAACCTCTTCGACGCCGCGCGCTCCACCGGGGCCGATCTGGTGGCGGGGCGCTGGACGCGCCTCACGGGCAGCGGCAAGAAGGAGCGTGGCCCTGGCTGGCAGGCCGGGCTGCACGCGAGGACAAGGAGCGTCGAGAATCTCTCCGACGGCCCCGAACTCGTCACCAGGGACTCCCTGATCACCGGGTTCTGCGTCCGCCGCGACTTCCTTGACCGCGCGCGTCTGCGGTACGCGCAGGATCTCGCCCACAGCGAGGTCCTCTTCGGCGTCGAGGCAGCCATCGAGGCCCGCGGCATCACCCTCGTACCGAACCTGATCACCACCCACCGCGCGGCGCCCGCCCCCGCCCGCGAGACCCCCGCCATCGCCGAGGCCAACGACCGCGTCGCCGGGCTCCTCGTGAGCCTGGGCCGCCTCGACCTGGGCGATCAGCGCGAGCGGGCCTTCCTCACCGACCACGTGCTGCCCTGCGCCCGTACGTTCCCGCGGCTCACCGCGCGGGAGCGGCGCCGGGCCACGGCCGCGCTCGCCCCGCACCTCGAAGGCCGCGTGGACGCGCGCGCCCTGGCCGCGCTCGACCAGATGGAGCGGGTGTGCGTGCGGCTGCTCGCGGAGGG
>NZ_BAAAUG010000145.1:0-23463 GCF_039533825.1 Streptomyces rectiviolaceus | reverse complement strand
GCAGCTCTCCGTGGCGCGTGGGGCCGCCGCCGCGGGCGCCGTCGACGCCGGGCCCGCCGCCGCGGCAGGGGCTGAGCAGGCCATGACGGCCGACTACATCGCCGCCCCCGCAACGGAGTCGGCAGGGTCCGTCACAGACGGCGGCGCGGCTCCGGCCTTTCTCGCCGAACTCGTCCGGCTCGCCGACGCCGGAGAGGTGGCCCGACCCGGTGAGGAGCCGCAACAGGCCGGACGATCCTCGGAGTTCCTGTCCATGGACGCCGGAAGCGCGCCGCCTGCTCCGGGCTGAGCGGTCATCACCGGTCTGCGCCGATGGGGTCGTGCGGGCAGTGCCGGAGGGTGACTGGCGGGGGGCCGTCGCGGATCGCGCGACGGCCCTGACCGCCGTACCCGGGTGGACATAGGATCGGCGGCATGGCGACGCGACTTGTTCAGATCAACATGAAGGCTCGGGATGACTCCGCGCTCGGTCAGTTCTGGGCGGAGGCGCTCGGCTGGGACGTTTCCAGCGAGGGACCGGGCGTGACCAACCTCGAACCCGAGGGTTTCACTTATCCCGACCCCGTCGCCGTCTGCATCGACATCTGTCGTGTCGCGGAACCCAAGACGGTGAAGAACCGCGTGCACGTCGATCTCGCCACCACCTCTGCGGCCCATCAGGCGGAGTTGGTCGCGCGCCTCCAGGGTCTCGGCGCGACACCCGTGGACGTGGGCCAGGGCCAAGTGCCGTGGACGGTCCTCGCCGATCCGGAGGGCAACGAGTTCTGCGTGTTGGAGCCTCGGGAGATCTACCGGGACACCGGGCCGATCGCCGCGGTGGTGGTCGACTGCGCGGATCCGCGGACCATGGCCCGGTTCTGGGGCGAGGCGACGGACTGGACTCTGCACGAGGTCACTGACGATCATGCGGTGCTGCGCTCCGCCAAGGGCGTCGGGCCGTACCTCGAGTTCCTCCGCACGCCCGACGCGAAGACCGTGCTGAACCGCGTCCATCTCGACCTCCGGCCCTACCCGGGTGACGATCAAGCGGCGGAAGAGTCCCGGCTGCGGGCTCTCGGCGCCATCGACATCGACGTCAACCAAGGCGACGTGCCGTGGACGTGCCTCGCCGACCCGGAGGAGAACGAGTTCTGCGTCCTCACCCCGGGCTGAGCGAGACACCTCCCAGAAGCAGGGGATGCGGTCTAGTACGGGCCGTTCACATTGTCGATCGAGCCGTACCGGTCGGCCGCGTAGTTGCAGGCGGCGGTGATGTTGGCGACCGGGTCGAAGCTGTCCAGCGACGTACCGGGCACGTGGTAGGCGTCGAACGTGGGGCCGATGACCTGCAGGAGCCCCTTGGACGGGGTCCCGGCGGCAGCGTTGGAGTCCCAGTTGTTGGTGGCCAGCGGGTTGCCGGAGGACTCGCGCATGATGTTGCGGTGGATGCCCTCGTAGGAGCCGGGGATGCCGCGCTGGGCCATGATGTCCAGCGACTCCTTGATCCAGCCGTCGAGGTTGTTGGCGTAGGACTTCTTCGCCGGGGCAGCGGCGGGCTCGGCGGCGGGCGAGTTCTTGCGCTCGGAGCGGTCCGCGCGCTCGGCCGAGGCCTTCTTGTTGACGGTGAGCTTGAGACCGGGGCGTATCAGCCTCGGGTCGTCGCCAAGGACGCTGCGGTTGTCCTCGTACAGCGTCTTCCAGCTGCCGCTCAGGGACTGCTCTCGGGCGATCTTGGAGAGGGTGTCGCCCGCGACGACGACGTAGGTCTTCGGGGCGGCGGCCTTGGCGGCCTGCGCGGTGCCTGCCTGCGCCGCGCCGGCGGAGGTCGCGCCGATCACCGGGAGGACGAGCACGGCCCCGCCCGTTCCCGCGGCGGCGATGCCCCGGGTGAGCGAGCTGGACTTGGGTCGGCGGTGCTTTCCCTTTGCAGGCATGACGAATTCCTCTCCGTCGCCTACGAGGTGAGCTGTCGGGTTCGGACGGGAGATGTCCGGTCGCACTGCGCATGCGACTTCACCCCGAGCCGTTCCGGAATCCGGATCGGCGGCTTACCTGGGTCCCCCGCTCCTGCCGTGCGTATGTGAGTGGGTGGGTTGGTTTCCGGACAGCGGCAGGATTCGGCGTTCCGTCCGGATTGACGGTGACGTTAGGCGAGAAAGCCCGGACGGAACAAGACCAGAATTCAAATATGGAATGTGCGGGGTTCGCCCCCGGCGGCCAGAACCCCTCGCCTTCTTTGATCGAATGACCCAACTTTCTTTGCGCAGAACGGAAACTGTGCTCTGCGGCTGTCGGGGCCGCGGCCGTCGGTGTGACCCATTTCACCGAATGGGATGCGGATTGGAATTCGGTTCGACGCCGTATCAGAGCACGCCATTTCGCGCGAGCTCCCCGCAATGCAGACAGCACTTTATATACGCCATTAATGATGCGGAGAGGTGCTTTTCTAGTGCAAAGATGGACAAAGCGCGAAGGTCGCTCTCCGTATCAAAACGGACGTATCGCCATCAATGTCGACCCTGCCGCGCCCGGCCCCTCCTCGCTGAATCTTGGATGAAGCGGCTGGCCACTTCGGCTGTACGTGTGCGAAGTGCTCCCCAACGGCGCGGTGTGGCACGGTCGTTAGCGCTTGCCGATGTTCATTGCCCGCCCGTTTGCGGCCAGTTCCGCCGAAGTATCAATTGCGTCTTCCGTCGTTTTGAGTTGGCGCTTAAGTCGGGTCCACGTCGGCGTGCAGGACATGGTGGTCTGAGTACAGGCTGGGTTTCACGCGGTGCTTGAGCGGGGCGAAGCCTCGCAGAAAGATGTAGTCGAACTTGGTGTGCCAATCGGTGGTCGTCTCGCAGGTGCCGGTGGCAGTGGTACCGCACTCGGGGTCTGCGTCCGCGGCCAGGCCCCACATGCCGGTGAGTTCGGAGGCATCCGGCACCGCGTTGAAGTCGCCGAGGACGATTGCGCGTTCGTGCCGGGCGACGGCTGCGGCGAGTACGCCGGTCTGGTCTGCTCGGACTGATTCTTGACGCCGTTGGGCGAGGTGGGTGTTGAAGACCCGGACGGGCCGGTCGCCCACCATGGTCGTGACCGCCATGTACCCCCGGTCCTCGGATCCGCCGTCGGGGTACTCCACGCTCACGCGGTCTGTCATCGGCGCCGCCGAGAGGACCGCCTGGCCGAAGCCTCCCGGACTCCACGGCCATCCCCCGCAGCGGCCCCAATTCTGAAGAACCATCCCGTACTCGACGTGGTAGACCAGCCCGTAAAGGTTCTCCAGATAGTCCCGGATCCTCTCGACGTCACGCACGCACGCTTCCTGCATGCCGATCACCTGGGGCGCATACGTGGCGATCTCCGATGCGCGGCCGACGTTGTTCTCATCGCAGGGGTTGCAGATGTTCCACGTCATGACCCGGTTCGGTACGACGTCCCTGACGGCGTCGACGGGCAGTGACCTGCCGAAGAGGGCACCGCTCGGTGCACTGGGGCCGACGAGCATGATGCAGGCCACGGTCATGGCGCCCGCGAGCAACCGCGTGCTCTTTCCGAGCACCATTGCCTCCTCAATGTGGATCCACATGTCATCTGACGTCTCTACCGTCTCTACGCACGAGGTTATGGGACGAGGCTGTCAGCAAGGCCGCACGGCGAGATCAGGAAGTCGATGAGCGCGCGGGCGATCTGGCCGGGCGCGTTCTCCGTGGGGATGTGCCCCGCGTCGGGGACACGCAGGAGCGTGGTCCGCGGGATCTCCGAGGCGAACCGCTCGGCGTGCTCCACCTTCTCGAAGGGGTCATCCTCGCCCCAGATCAGCAGTTTGGGCGCAGTGGACCGCTGCAGCGCGGGAACGAGATCAAGGGTGTAACGGCTGTCGGCCGCGCCCGCCATGGCCATCCAGGAGCGGCGAACCCGCGAAACGGTCCACGGGTCCAGATAGTCCGCGATCCGCTGCTCGGTGGCGGCGCCGGCCAGCGCCGCAGTCACCGCCTGCCGGCGGGCGTCGAGGACGTCGTCGGCCGTGGTCCCCGCAGCGCCCTCCGTACCCCGGAACCGGGCCACGTGAGGCGCCGGCCAGGAGTCGTAGGTGACCGAGTTGACCAAGGCCAGCCGGGGTACGTCCAGTTGATCGTGGACGAGGAGATGCTGTGCGACGGCGCCGCCGATGTCATGGCCCGCCACGGCGATGGGCCCGGAGAGCTTCAGAGCGGACGCGAATCGCGCCACCCAGTCCGCAAGGGCCGGGACCGTGGCCGTTTCCAGGGTGAGCTCGCCTCCCGAGCGCCCAAGGCCGGGGAGATCGACCGCGATGGGCCGCAGCCCCGCCTCGGCGAGGCGGCCAAGGACCGGAAGCCAGACCCGGCTCCAGTACGTGCCGTGCAGCAGCAGCACGGCCGGGCCTTCGCGCTCCACGGTCAGGTAGCTGGCCGTTTCGCCGTCGACCTGGACGCCGGTCCTCAGCACTCTCGGGTCGGGCACTCTCGGGTCGGGCACTCGCGGTTCGGGCGCTCTCGGGTCGGTGGCTTCACTCATGGGACCACTGTGACCCGGGGTCTGCGCTCCGGCCGAGAGTCCAGAAAGACACCCACAGGTACATTCCTGCCATGAACCTCCATCATGTGGTGGCCCTGCTCAGCCCGCCCCAGTCGCCCTTCGAGCTGGCCTGTGCCGCCGAGGTCTTCGGCACCGTTCCGCAGGACGAGCCGGCCCGCTACAGCTTCCGGATCTGCGCCGAGCGCCCCGGCTCCCTGCAGACCACCGCCGGCTTCGCGATGCTCGTGGAGGCGGGCCTTGCGGCCCTGCGGGAGGCGGACACCGTGGTCGTCCCCGGCTGGCAGCCGCCCGGCGCACCGGTGCCGCCGACCGTCACCGAGGCGCTGCGGGCCGCCCACCGGCGCGGGGCGAGGATCGTCGCCATCTGCACGGGGGCGTTCGTGCTCGCCCAGGCCGGACTGCTCGACGGCCGCCGCGCCACCACCCACTGGCGCAGCGCCGCCCAGCTCGCCGCCGCCTTCCCCGCAGTGCGGATGGACCCGGATGTGCTCTTCGTGGACCACGGAGACGTGGCGACCAGCGCCGGAACCGGCGCGGGCATCGACCTGTGCCTGCACCTGGTGCGTGCCGACCACGGCGCGGCATACGCCGCCCAGGTCGCCAGGAACATGGTCCTGCCGCCCCACCGGGAGGGCAGCCAACTCCAGTACGCCGCACAGCCCGAACCGGCCAGGGCGGACGAGTCACTGGCGCCACTGCTGGAGTGGGCCGGTTCGCGGCTCGACACGCGACTGACCATCGGCCGCCTCGCCGAACATGCCGGGCTGTCCGGCCGGACCCTCGCCCGGCGGTTCACCGAACAGCTCGGCACAAGCCCGGGGCAGTGGCTGCTCGGCCGGCGCCTCGACGCGGCCAGGGTCCTCCTCGAGCGGACCGATCTGCCGGTGGAAACCATCGCCACCCGGGTCGGACTGGCCTCGGCGGTCAACCTGCGCCGCCGCTTCCGGGCGCATCTCGGCACCACGCCCGGCGCCTACCGACGGACCTTCGGCGAAACCTGATGGCATCGGGGGGCGTACGAGAGATCTTCCGGCGGGGCGGCGGCCTCTGTGAGGAATATGCGGCCTATGTGCGTTTTGGTTGTTACATCTCTTATGGGTGGGTTTGATGTGAGGTGCGTAACTTCGTAGATGTCGCCGCAACGGGGCGGCCACTCCACGAGAAACCGAGACCCTGAAGGGCCCTCATTCCCATGCGTATGACCCCTCGCGCCCTGCGCACCAGCATTGTCACCGCTACCGCCGCCACGGCGATCACTCTCGGTGCCGCCTCCGGCGCTCTGGCCGCCACGCAGCCCACGCACACCGCTGCCACGGTCGAGGCTGCGGCTCACGCCAAGTCCAAGTCCAAGAGCAAGACCAAGCGCGTCTACGTCAAGACCGTCAAGCTCGCCTCGAAGGGCCACACGGCCAAGGTCTACAAGCTCGGCAAGGGCAAGTACCAGGCCGACATCCTCTTCAAGGGCAAGAAGGTCGGCGTCCTGAACGCGTTCGGCAAGACCGCCCTGGCCAACCTGAACGGTCTGCACATCAAGCTCACCCCGCGCGGAACGGTCACCTCCTGGGCCGACCGTGCCAAGCCCGCCCCCAAGCCCACGCCGAAGCCCAAGCCGAAGCCGAAGCCGGGCAAGCGTGAGCTGGTCCGTATCGACACTCTCGTCGACGGTTCCATGGCCAAGGTCTACAAGCTCTCCACCAACCACTGGCAGGCCGACATCTACGGCGGCAGCGTCGGCAGCGCCGGAATCGGCACGCTGGACGCCAACGGACGCTCCGCCTCCGGCGAGAACAACGGGCTCCACGTCGTGCTGTCCCCGGACGGCAAGCTCAGCTCCTGGGCCGACCAGGCCAAGGAGGACCCCGCCCCCGCGCCGGACCCGACGCCCACCCCGGACCCGGAGCCCACCCCTGACCCGGACCCGACGCCCACCCCGGACCCGGTCCCGGACGATGACCAGACGCCTGCTCCGGACATCACCCCCGAGCACAAGCCCGTTGACGACGCCACCCCCGCACCGAAGCCGGCCGACAACACCGTTCCTGCTCCGACGCCGGTCGCCCCGAGCACCGATCCGGGCAAGGTCGAGCTGGCTCCCGCCGCCTGACAGCGGCCCATCCCCAGTCAAGGTCCGCCCCGGGTGCCGTGGGACTCACCCGGGGCGGGCCTTGGCAAGCGCTCGCCCCTTACGGAAGGACCGTTCCCGTGCCCGCGCGCATGCGAGCCCTGCTCATCGTCGTCGGTGCCCTCGCCGCCACAGCGTTGCCGACCATCGCCGCGTTCGCCGCGCCGCCCCACGTGGCGGCCACGGTGCCGCACAGCACACCGCGCGAGGAGATCCAGCCCGCCACCAGCATCGTCGGCCAGCTCGCCCGCAAGACCGCCGAACGCTCAGCCGGAAAACCTCTGGGACTGGTTCCGGAACAGGCCGCCCACCCCACCGCGCTCAAGACTCCACTGATCTGAGGTCGCAGGTTCCGGGGGGGGGGGCAGGAAATTCGCCCTACTGGGGCTGCTCGTGCCGGGTGATCGCGGCGATCAGGTCGTGGGTCGTGCTGTTGTCGGAGTCGGCCCCATGTGCCTCGGCACCTTCAAAGATGGCGGCCTCGGTGCTGCGCGGGAACATGGCTTGCTCGTATGCGGTGAGCGCGGCCTCGATGTCGTCGCGGTGCGCGGCGAGGGCCTTGCCGAGTTCGGCGCCGTCGAGCATGGCCAGGTTGGCGCCTTCGCCGTTCGGGGCCGACAGATGGGCGGCGTCGCCGAGCAGGGTCACCCCCGGTACCCGGTCCCACCGGTGCCCGGTCGGCAGAGCGTAGAGGGGGCGCAGGGCCGGCGCGATGTCGCCGCCGGTGATCAGCGCCGTGAGCTCCGGTGCCCAGCCGCCGAACTCCTGCGCGATCCGCGCAGTGGCCGCTTCGGCATCGGTGAAATCGATGGAGGCGAACCAGTCCTGCGGCTCGGACAGTCCCACGTAGGCGTGCAGAGTGGCGCCCCTTTCCCGGTGAGCGAAGATCTCCCTGGCTGGCGTGAGCGCGATCATCGCCCCGCCGCCGACCGCCTTCGCGACGGCAGGGTGCCGGGTATCGGCGTCGTACAGGTAGGTCTCGACAACCGACTTGCCGATGTACTCGGGCGTGGCGGTGGAGAGCAGTGGCCGGACCCGTGACCATGCGCCGTCCGCGCCGACCAGCAGGCTGGTGACGACGGTGCTGCCGTCGGCGAACGTCACCTCGTGGCGGCCCTCGTCGAGGGTACGGGCGCCACTGACCTTGTGCCCCCACTGGACGGTGTCGGCCGGGAGCGCGTCGAGCAGGATCTGTCGCAGCTCGCCGCGTTGCACCTCGGGGCGTCCGCCCGTGCCGTCGTCGGGCATCTCGTGCAGAACGGCCCCGTCCGGGGCGAGGACCCGCATCGCCTGGCGGCCCTCCAGGATGAGGCCACGGAACTCGTCCGACAAGTCGGCTGATTCGAGGGCCAGTTGGCCGTTGTAGTCGTGGATGTCGAGCATCCCGCCCTGCGAACGCGCAGCGGGGGAGGGCTCTGCCTCGTAGACCGTGGCCGGTATTCCGTGGACGTGCAGGACGCGGGCGAGCGTGAGGCCGCCGAGCCCGGCGCCGATGATCGTGACGTCAGTGGTCATGGGGGGCTTCCTTCCTGATCGTGGACCGCTGGCCGGACATCCCGCAGGTCACGCCGGGAGCGCCGTTCCAGTAAGTCGGGGCAATGCGGTGTTGGTGGTGATCGGTGCCGTTGATGGCCGACCCCGACAGCTCCAATGTCCCGGCAGCCATCGACAGATCACCGACAGATCACCGACCACCGCCGACAACGCGAGAACTCGCACGGGGCCGGGCCAGGTCACCACGAGCCCCCCCGCTGGGGCGCGATGGCCGACCCGACGACCTCCCTGCGGCGGACTGCGGTCCACCCCGTTGTCATCGTCGATGACCCTCTCGAAGGCGTATGTCAGGCCCTGGCCGGTCCGCGCTCGCGGAGGTACGTCTCCAGCTCGGCGGCCCCGGCCAGCATCGCGCGCCCGCGGGCGGACAGCCGGCCGTGCCAGTCGCGCAGGGCGGCCTCCAGCGGCTCAAGGCCGCCGGCGGACCGTACTTGGGCGATCAGCGGGGCGATCTGCTCCAGTAGATAGCCGCCCCGCCTGAGCTGGTGGGCCAGCCGGGCATCCCGTACGTCGGCCTCGTCGTAGACGCGGTAGCCGGTCTGCGGGTCGCGGCGTGGGTGCACGAGCCCGGCGCGTTCCCATTTGCGCAGCGTCGCGGGCCGGATCCCGAGCTTCCCTGCCAGCGGCCCGATGAACGTGCCGCCGGTCTCCGGCATCGCGGTCGGCCGGGGCCCGGACGCCCCTGCGGGCTCCAGGTCGCGGAGGGCGCGCTCGACGGCCTGGAGGGTCCGCCGGTCGTCGAGCAGTTGGGCGTGGCTCTCGTCGATGAGGCGGAACGCCTCCTCGGCTGCGCCCTCGTTCACGGCCCGCATGATCGACGTCGCCGTCTGGTGGCCGTGGCCGGGCACCAGGGCGAGAAACGCGCGCAGGGCCCCCGCGTGCAGCGAGGTATAGGTGCGGTAGCCGTGGGGTGTACGACCGGCGGCCGGAAGGATGCCCGCCTCCTCGTAGTTCCTGACCGCCTGTGTGGACAGACCGTGCCCGCGCGCCAGATCGACTGGCCTGAGCCGCCCCCCGCTTCTCTCACTGCTTCCCTCGCTTTGAAGGTTTCGTCCCATGACCCCACCCATGCCGCAGCAAAGTTTCAACCGAGGGTTCAACGATAGCGTTTAAGGCATGACCACTGACATCCAGGACACCGTCCATGCCGTCGAGGCAGCCACCGTCATGAAGCTCCTCCCGTCCCGGCCACGGTTGCTCGCCCTTGGCGAACCCACCCACGGCGAGGACACACTGCTCGACCTGCGCAACGAACTCTTCCGCCAGCTCATCGAGCAGGAGGGCTACCGGACGATCGCGATCGAGAGCGACTGCACGATGGGCCTGGTCGTGGACGAGTACGTCACCTCGGGGACCGGCACCCTCGACGAGGTCATGGAGCACGGATTCAGCCACGACTGGGGCACCTCCGCGGCCAACCGCGAACTCGTGCGCTGGATGCGCGCCTTCAACGACGGCAGGCCCGTGTCCGACCGGCTCCGCTTCGCCGGCTTCGACGGTCCACTGGAGATCACCCACGCCGCGAGCCCCTGCCAAGCCCTCACCGCACTCCATGGCTACCTCTCGACCCGAGTGGACCCGGAGCTGCTCCCCTGCACCGCTGAAACCCTCCACCGCCTGCTCGGCACAGACGACCAGTGGACCAATCCGGCCGCGATGATGAACCCGGCCGAGTCCATGGGGCAGTCGGCCGAGGCCTGTCAACTGCGGCTGCTCGCCGACGACTTGGCGGCACTCCTCGACGTACAGACCCCGCACCTGATCAAGGCGACCTCACGGGACGACTGGGACCGAGCGCGCCTGTACGGGCGCTCGGCCACCGGCCTCCTGCGCTACCACTTCTGGATGGCCGACACCTCACCGGCCCGCATGACCCGGCTGTTGGGCCTGCGGGACCAGACGATGGCCCACAACCTCCTCGCCCTCGCCGAACGGGGCCCGACACTGGTCCATGCCCACAACTCCCATCTCCAGCGGGACGAGAGCACGATGCGTATGTGGAACCAGCCGCTCCTGAAGTGGTGGAGCGCCGGCGCGCTCGTCAGCGCCCGCCTGGGCGAGGAGTACGCCTTCCTGGCCACGGCCCTCGGTACGATCCGGCACCAGGGGGTGGACACCCCGCAACCGGACACCGTCGAAGGGCTCCTGTACGCGCTCCCGGAGGCCCGCTGCATCATCGACGCCCCGCAACTGGCCACCGCACTAGGCGACACACTGCCCGCGCCCCGCGTGTCTCCCTGGTTCGGCTACTCCGCGCTCGACCCGGCCCACCTGGCCACGACCGACGCGCTCGTGTTCCTCAAGGATGTCCCGCGCAGCTAGTGCTCTGAGGCTGTTCGGTGCTCGTTCGGGACAGCCCTACGCCTCCGCGGGGGTGGTCGGTCGTGTCGCGTATCGGTGGCGCATGGCGTCGCTGGCGGCAGGACCTGCGGTGAAGACGTAGGTGTCGCTGTCGTCGAGTCGGCGGCCGGTCTTGGCGTCAACGACGACGGGCTCGACTTCCTCGCCGCTGTGCGCGTCGACGAGGATCATGCTGCGTTCGGCCGGTGTGAGGCGGGAGTTGCCCCACGCGGCCAGGGCGACGACCACCGGTCGGAGGGAGCGCCCGAGTCCGGTGAGGACGTACTCGTGGCGTACGGGGCTGGTCTGGTAGGGCCGGCGCTCCAGCAGTCCGTCGGCGACGAGGGTTTTCAGTCGGGTGGTGAGCATGCTGGAGGAGATGCCCAGACTCTCCTGGAACTGGTCGAAGCGCGTATAGCCGTCGAAAGCGTCGTGGAGGATCAGCAGCGTCCACCACTCGCCTACGTGTTCCACCGTCGTGGACAGTGGGCACTCCCGGTCCTCCAGCCTGATCCGGCTTGCCATGGCGGCCGTCCTCTCAGTTACTGCTAAAGTCGAAGTTACTAGCTTCTATTCTAGCAGTAACGACGGGAGTGGTGCGTTCTGCGCCCGCGCCCGGGAACGGAGCACACCGTGACCACATCCATCAGCGAATCCCTCGAAGGCCGACGCGCTCTGGTCACCGGCGGCACCAAGGGCACCGGAGCCGCCATCGCTCGACGTCTCACCCAGGCCGGCGCAACCGTACTGGTCACCGCCCGCAGTCACCCCGACGACGTCGAGGAGAAGGCGTTCATCACCGCCGACTTGTCCAGCGCCCAGGGCGCAGCCAACGTTGCCGCCGAGGTGGACGCCCGCGTGGGAGGCGTCGACATCCTGGTCAACAACCTCGGCGGGTCCCAGGCGCCCGCTGGAGGATTCGCCGCGCTCGGCGAGGACGACTGGGCCAGGGAGCTGAACACGAACCTGCTGGCCGCCGTCCGCCTGGACCGCGCACTCCTGCCGCACATGATCGCCACAGGTAAGGGCGTGATCGTGCATGTCACCTCGATCCAGCGCCGCATGCCGCTGTGGAACGGAACCCTGGCCTACGCAGCCGCCAAGGCCGCCCTGACCACCTACAGCAAGGGCCTGGCCAACGAGGTCGCCCCGCGCGGCGTCCGCGTCAACACCGTCTCGCCCGGTTTCGTGCAGACCTCGGCCGCCGACAACCTCGTCGCCCGGATCGCCCACGACGCGGACATCACCCAGGAAGCGGCGCTGGGCCGGCTCATGGACTCCCTGGGCGGCATTCCGCTCGGCCGTCCCAACCGGCCCGAGGAAGTAGCCGAGCTTGTCGCCTTCCTCGTCTCCGACCGCGCCTCGGCCATCGTCGGCGCCGAACACGTCATCGACGGCGGCACCACCCCCACCGTCTGAACCCACCGCCACCCAAGGAGCGTCATGCACGACAACCAGCCTCGAACCAGCACCCCGGACACCCTGCCCGAGGTGATCACCCGCTACCTGACAGCGCACCGCGCCCACGACACCGCCACCGCGATCACGGCGTTCACCCGCGAAGCCACAGTGATCGACGACGGCAACACCTACGAGGGCACCGAGGCGATCGGGGAGTGGCTCGACCGATCCACCACCGAATTCACCTACACCATCCACCTCACCGGCGCCCAGCAGATCGACGCAACCCGCTACATCGCCACCCACCACCTCGAGGGCAACTTCCCCGGAGGGACCATCGATCTGCGTTACCAGTTCACCCTCCGCGACGGCCTCATCGAAAGCCTCGTCATCCAACCCTGAGGCGCCGTCGGGCCGGGCGGCACGGATCGACTTCAGCGCGGCCAGCGTGTTGCTGGCGCCCTTCCTGCGGCGGTTGACGCCCCACAGGGGGTCGTCGCCGAGCGAGTAGCAGCCGTGGAAGTAGCGCACTCCGTGAGTGCGGTGGCAAGTGATGTCGGAGTCGTTGTAGCCGCCGGACGCCTGGTCCGCACCCGCCCCCGCTCCCGGCGACCCTGTTCCCGCGGAGCCGCATGATCAACATAAAGTACGCACTTATGTCTAACCCACGGAACCAGCGCAGACGCAGGACCCACTTCTCGCGGCATCTTGGTCTGATGGCCGTCGGCGTCGTCACGGTATGCACCACGACCGCATGCGGCACGGGAGCGACCGACGCGTCGAAGGGCGCCCGCCCGAGCGCTACCCAGGCCGCGAAGACGCTGAAGCTCGGCCGGCCGGGCCCGGCTCAGGAGATCACCCGTTACAAGAAGACCGGCAAGTTCGTGATCACGCCCACGAAGGTCGTCGAGGGTAAGCCGAAGGACCTCGACGAACTCGACGAGCCCGACAAGTACGCGGGCAAGAAGGTCGTTTGGGTCTACGTCAACGCCAAGCACGTCGGCGGCGACGCGGTCAAAGAGCCCACGGTGATGAGCGACGTCGGTGTCGAGACCCCCACGGGCCCGGGCACGAAGTTCATCCTCATCGGCGCTCTCAGCAGCACGCCGAAGGACTGCAACCTTTTCAACGGCGTCAAGGAACTCGGGACCGAGGACGTATGGAAGAAGGGCGAAGAGCGCAACGTCTGCGACCCGTACCTGATCCCCGCCGAGGCCAAGGTGAACAAGGTCACCTACTCCCAGGGGTTCTACAAGGAGCCCCTCAAGTGGTCCGTGAAGTAGCGCCTGGTTCTGTTCGTGAGTTGTGGGCTTGTGGGCTTGTGGGCCTGGCATCGTCAGTCGTCGAAGTAGGCCTGCGCAACCGCGTAGCTGTCCTCGTAGAGGTGGTAGCGGGTGATTCGCCCGTCCCGGACCGTGGTGTGCAGGGCGAAGGCGGTGTCGATGTCCCGGCCGGTCTTCTTGACCTCGGAGACCATGCGCCCGACGAGCACTACATCGTCGCCATCGGCGATGATCTGGCGGAGGTCGAACTCCTTGGCTTGCACATGCGTCTGCAGCAGCTCGAAGAACGTCCGCATGCCCTCTGCCGATTCGACTTCCGGTACCCACGGAATGCCCGGCGGGTGCGGGATCGAGAACGACACCGAGTCGGAGAACAGCGCCGCCGCCTCCGCACTCTTCCCCTCGGCGAGCAGCGGGAACAAGCGTTGCACAGTCTGCGCCGGTGACTCTGCTGTCATGTCTGTCGACATTACAGCTTGCCCGCACCACGTGAGCTGCCGCAGCGGCTCACGTGGTGCCAGTCGTCCAACTCGGCGCACCCGGCAGGCGCTTGTCTCAGCCGCAGCGGCGGGCGGCGGACGCGGCCAGGCGTGGTGAGGCGAAGCTGGTTCCGCAGACGAAGCGCTGGACAGGGCCGAAGGTCCCTGCGGCCGGGAGGCCGGTGAAGTGCAGGCCGGGGACAGTTGAGCCGAAGTCCCTGCCCAGGCGCGGGTATCCGCCGGCCCGGTCGAGGCCGGCGCGAAGTTCCGGGGAGAGGAAGTCCAGGGCCTCCAGGTGGACGCGGTAGCCGGTGGCCGCCAGCACGTGGTCCGCTTCGAGGGAGTGGGAGCGGCCGTCCGTGGCTGTGGTGATCAGTGTGACGCCGCCCTGGCCTGCGGCCGCGCCGGTGATGTGGCGGCCTGCGATGACCGGCACGCCCTCGAAGCGGTCCTTGAGCCACCAGGCGCCGCACGGCCCGAGTACGCGTTTGACCAGGCGTAGGCGGGTGGTCGATGGCAGCAGGCGGAACGCCGCGGCGTGGTTGACGACGGCGTGCAGCGGCCAGGAGCGGCCCAGCGGGGTGTCGGGCTGCCAGTGCGGGCCCGCGGTGGGCGCCGTGCCGAACCTGGCGTGCGCGCTGCGAGTCAGGACTTGTACGTGTGCCCCCGCCTCTTTCAGCAGGACCGCGCTCTCCAGCGCCGACTGGCCGCCGCCGACGACGACGATGCGGCGTCCGGTGAAGTGGCTGAGTCCGGCGTGCTGGGAGCTGTGCGAGATGGAGCTCAGAACGGAGGGCCCGTCGGGTACGGCCGCCGCGAGCGGGGCCGGCAGGTGGGCGAAGCCGGTGAGGCCGCTGGCCACGACGACTGCGGCGGCCTGCAGTTCCTCGCCCGATGAGAGCTTGAGGCGAAAGCCGTGGGCCTGCCGGTCGACCGAGGAGACTCGGACGTCCTCGACGTCGGGTACCAACTGGTCGCGGAACCACAGGCCGTAGCGGATGAACAGCTCGATGGGCACTTGGCCGTCCTCGCCGAGCGAGGGGGTGTCGCCGGTGCGTCGGCGGTAGTCGTTGAGAGTGAAGCCGTCCTTGGGCGCGGACAGGGCCGAGGCGGCGGGCGGTGACTTCAGGAGCATGCCCGCCGGCATGTTCTCCCGCCAACTCGCCATGGGCGAGCCGAAGATCCTCACCTTCAGCCCATGGGCCCTCAGGTGCGCGGCGGTGGACAGGCCGTAGGGGCCCGCACCGATGACAACAGCGGTTCCAGACATGGATCTCTCCCTGGCGCCGCCAGGCTCGTGGCCTGGCTGGTGCCGAAGCAGCCGCGGATTGGGGCATGCCGAAGCCGCTCGCGTCCGTGCAGGGGTGTGCGCTGCTCAGACGGCGAGCGGCGGCCGGGAGGGCGGCCCACGCCGTACGACCGCATCCGCGAGCAGAAGGGAGACAGGAGGCGCCCGGACCGGTCCTGGCGACCGTGGCACATGCGGCTGCGGCAGAACGGGCGCGCACGGGACGAGCATGGGGCGCAGCCGACGCAGCAAGCCGGACCAGGCCACCTGCAGTTCGCGACCCGCGTGGTGCAGGAGGCGTCGGCAGGCGGAGTCGGCACCGTGCAGCATGCACGCCACCAAGAGAGTCAACGCGAGCTGCGCGACGATCAGCGACTGGTGCACGTGGACAGGAACGAGGAACCAGTCGTCCCGAGCGCCGCCGGTAAGTCCACTGCTCGCCTGCCGCAACGACCAGCAGGCGACGGCCTGTCCGCCGAACACGATGGCAACCCAGCGCCCCACGGACACGGGGCGTGCGGACAGCGGAAGCGCCGCACCGAACAGGCCCATCGCCACCAGGGCCCGCGGGCCCCAGGAGGGCATGACGCCGAAGACGAAGTGGTGGGAGGCGATCGCGAGGACCGTGCTGGCCAAGGAGAACATCCCGGCCCTCAACACAGCCATCGGCAACGCGGACGGCAGGCGTCCACGCAACCGCAGAGCAGGCATTAGGGCCGAAGTGGTCATATCCCGGTCATCATGGTGCGCGGCACCGGGCTTTGTCACTCCTATCGCGGCCAGAAGGTCCCCGCGCGGCCAAAATGGCGCCTTCTGGCTGGTGTTGTGGGCCTGCCGCGACGAGGGCCGTCGCCCTCGGCCCTCCGGCGCGAGCGGAGACCAGGTAGCCTATCGACTCCCGATATCGGAGTTCGATACAGTGCGGGCAGGGTGTGCGCACCAAGGAGTGGAGCCATGGACAAGCCGTCGACCGCCGCAGGGCCGCCGCAGGAGTTGCGGCGTCGGCTGGGGGTGTCCGACGCGGTGGTCATCGGCCTCGGCTCGATGATCGGCGCGGGCATCTTCGCCGCCCTCGCCCCGGCGGCGAACGCCGCGGGCTCCGGGCTGCTGCTCGGCCTCGCCCTGGCCGCCGTGGTCGCCTATTGCAACGCGACGTCCTCCGCGCGCCTGGCCGCCCGCTACCCGCAGTCCGGTGGCACCTATGTCTACGGCCGTGAGCGCCTGGGCGACTTCTGGGGCTACCTCGCAGGGTGGTCGTTCGTCGTCGGCAAGACCGCTTCCTGCGCGGCGATGGCCCTGACCGTGGGCTCGTACGTCTGGCCCGGCCAGGCACACGCGGTCGCAGTCGCGGCAGTGGTGGCCCTGACCGCGGTCAATTACGCCGGGGTGCAGAAGTCCGCCTGGCTGACCCGGGCGATCGTCGCGATCGTCCTGGCGGTTCTGGCCGCCGTGGTGATCGCCGCGCTCACCTCCGGAACGGCGGATGCCGCCCGCATCGAGCTCGGCTCGGACGCCACGTTCGGCGGAGTGCTCCAAGCCGCGGGGCTGCTGTTCTTCGCGTTCGCGGGATACGCGCGCATCGCCACTCTCGGCGAAGAGGTCCGCGACCCGGCCCGCACCATCCCCCGGGCCATCCCGCTCGCGCTCGGGATCACTCTGGTCGTCTACGCCGTCGTCGCCGTCACCGTGCTGATGGTGCTCGGCCCCGAGGAACTGGCGGGCGCGGCCGCCCCCTTGTCGGACGCCGTCCGCGCTGCCGGGGTGGGCTGGCTGGCACCAGTGGTCCGCATCGGCGCGGCGGTTGCCGCACTCGGCTCGCTCTTGGCGCTGATTCTCGGCATCTCCCGCACCACCCTGGCCATGGCCCGCGACCGGCATCTGCCGCACGCCCTGGCCGCCGTGCACCCGAAGTTCAAGGTTCCCCACCGCGCCGAGCTGGTGGTCGGTGCCGTAGTGGCGGCGGTCGCGGCGACGACCGACGTGCGCGGCGCGATCGGCTTCTCCTCCTTCGGCGTGCTGGCCTACTACGCCGTCGCCAACGCCTCAGCCTGGACGCTCACCGCGGCCGAGGGGCGCCCCGCGCGGATCGTTCCGGTCGTCGGGCTGGCCGGCTGCCTGATTCTGGCCTTCGCCCTTCCCGTCTCCTCGGTGATCTCCGGGGCCGCCGTGCTGACCGTCGGCGCCGCCGCCTACGGCATCCGCCGCACGCTCACCACCCGCCGGGAGCCGTAGCCAGGACCGGCGCAGTGTTCATCGAGCTGCGGAGGGCCTGTGAGGGTCGTCATGGCCCAGAACTTCGCGGGCCAGTTCCTTCAGCGCCCGGCGGTCATCGGCCAGAGCCTGCTTCCCCGCCTCGGTGGCCCAGTACACGCGGCGCGTGCGGCCGTCGACCACCCGCTGCTCGGAGAGCAGCAGTCCGTCGGCCTCCAGCCGGTGCAGTGTCGGGTACATGGTGCCGGGGCTGATCTGGTAGCCGTGACCGGCCAGTTCCTGGGTCATCCACGCGCCGTGGATCTCCTCCTGTGCCGCGTGATGCAGGATGTGCAGCCGTACCGCGCCCCGCTGGAATTCTCGCACTCCACCCACCTCCACACCGTCGCACCAAGGGTGACGGAACCGATATCGGACTCCGAGTCTAGTCCTCAGGGCCGTGATCGGGGGAGTGGCCCCCGCCCCGCTCGGGACACGAGGCAGGGGCCACCAGGGCCGCCCCGCGCCTGCTCAGCCGGCGATGGTGGCGAGATTGCCGGGCTCGTAGGCGCCGCCCTGGTTGTTGAGGATCACGCCTAGCCGGTTAGTCGCGTTGATCATGGCGATCAGGGAGACCAGCGCGATGGTTTCGTCGTCGTCGTAGTGCTTGCGGACCTGGGCCCACGTCTCGTCAGAGACACCCTCGTAGCCGTCGATGATGCGGGTGCCTTCCTCGGTGAGGGCCAGCGCGGCGCGCTCGGCCTCGGTGAACACGGTGGAGTGACGCCAGGTGGCGACCAGGTTCAGGCGGGCCGCGGTCTCGCCCGCGGCTGCGGCGTCCTTGCCGTGGATGTCGGCGCAGAAGCCGCATCCGTTGATCTGGCTGGCGCGCAGCTGCACCAACTCCTGGGTGGGCTTGGGCAGCGGCGACTCCTGGATCACCTGGCTGACGGCGAATATCCGCTTACCGATCTTGGCGCCGGTCTCGTTCGCGAACAGGTTCATACGGGGTTCCATCACAACGTCCTCGCCTGTGGAATCGTGTGCCGCGCAGATCGTCCGCGCAGCGTCCTGATGCCCATAAGTCGCCGGTCGCCCCGGCCC
The DNA here is from genome assembly GCF_039533825.1 of Streptomyces rectiviolaceus. NCBI lineage: Bacteria > Bacillati > Actinomycetota > Actinomycetes > Kitasatosporales > Streptomycetaceae > Streptomyces > Streptomyces rectiviolaceus. The sequence goes on along the minus strand of NZ_BAAAUG010000145.1, from coordinate 5,178 downwards.
CGTGACAGCACGGCGATGTGACGTAGGCCACCGATCTTCCGTGTCACAAAAGAGCGGGGAGCGGCGACTTGTGCGTGACACGGACGAGAGACGCGACAGGCAGGAGCGGAACATGCACGAGCGCACCGAGCGAGCAGGCGGCGTGACCGGGCACAGCCCCCACGCCGCTGGTACAGACTCCGCCACCGAGGCGTTCGTCGCCCATCGCAACCTGCTGTTCACCGTTGCCTACGAGATGCTCGGCTCCGCCGCCGACGCCGAGGACACCCTTCAGGAGACCTGGCTGCGCTGGGCAGACATCGACCAGGACACCGTTCGGGACCCGCGTGCCTTCCTGGTCCGCATCACCACGCGCCAGGCGTTGACCCGGCTGCGCACGCTGCGTCGGCGCAAGGAGTCCTACGTCGGCCCCTGGCTGCCCGAACCCCTGCTCACCGCGCCCGATGTCGCCGAGGACGTCGAGCTGGCCGACAGCGTCTCCATGGCGATGCTGCTCGTCCTTGAGACGCTCGCACCGACCGAGCGGGCCGTATTCGTGCTGCGCGACGTCTTCGACCTCGATTACGACGAGATCGCGCAGGCCGTCGACAAGACCCCCGCCGCCGTCCGGCAGATCGCCCACCGCGCACGCGCCCACGTCGCGGCGCGCCGACCGCGCGAGGTCGTCTCCCCGGCGCAGACCCGCGGCGCGCTCGCGGCTTTCCAACAGGCGGTCGAAACCGGCGACTTGCAACGCCTGCTCGACATGATCGCCCCGGACGTCGTGCTGTTGACCGACGGCGGCGGAGTCGTACAGGCCGCACTGGAGCCCGTAGTGGGCGCCGAAAAGGTGGTCGACGTACTCAGCAGGCTCACCTCCGCGAACTTGCGGCCGGCTCAGGTCAACGGCCATCCGGCACTGATCCTGCGTACGGGCGGCGAGGTCGACACCGTCCTGGCGGTCCGCATCGAGGGCGGCCTCATCACCGGGCTCTACGCCGTCCGCAACCCCGAGAAGCTGTCACGCATCGACCGGGAGACCGCGGTGGGCCGCTGAGCGCTTGCTCGGCGGGGCCAGGTCTCCATTGGCCGCTTCGGTCGTGCGGGTGTCGCTGGTGGAGCGCAGCATGGGGGGACCTGACCCGGAGTGATGTGGAGGCGGCATGGCGACAGGATGGGATCAGCGAGCCGTACCCGACTCAGGGGGCGGTAGTGAGTGGCTGCCGGTCCTGGACGTGCCTGCTCCTGGGCGGCAGAGACGCTGGACCGTGCTGTTGCGGTGGTTGCTGCTGATTCCTCAGTTCGTGGTGTACGCGGTGCTGAGTGTCCTGGCGTTCTTCGTCACGATCGTCGGCTGGTTCGCGGCCTTGTTCACGGGGAGATTGCCCGACGGGATCTTCAGGTTCCTCCGTTCTGTGCTGGCCTACGCGACCCGCGTCAACGCGAGTGCGACGCTCCTCGTCGACCGATATCCGCCGTTCTCCTTCTCGGCGCCGCAACACCCGGTGCAGATCGAGGTCCGACCTACCCCGCTCAACCGTCTTGCGGTGTTCTTCCGGCTGATCCTGATGATCCCGGCGGTGATCGTCAGCAGCCTCCTGCAGAGCGGGTGGTACGCGATCAGCTGGGTGTTCTGGCTCATCACCCTGGTCCTGGGGCGGCTTCCCGAACCGCTGTACACCGCGACGGCTGCCGTCGCCCGGTACACCATGCGTCTGGACGCGTACGCCCACCTGCTCACGCCCGCCTACCCCAAGCGGCTGTTCGGCGACGAGCCGGTACCTGCTCAGGACGTCCGGTCCGGCACCCGGCCGCTGCTGCTCGACACAGCGGCCAAGGTTCTCGTCGTGCTGTTCCTGCTGCTGGGCCTGGCCGGCCACACGGTGAACGCCTCCGTCGACTACGACTCCGACTCCGACTCCGACGACGGCGACACGCGAACGGCCCACGCCGGGCTACCGAACCCCTGAGCAGACGGAGTCACAACTGCTCGGCCTGTGCGTGGAGTTCGTCCGCCACCGGGCCCAGGACCTCGCCCCGGATGACCGAGCCACCCTCCATCGCGTCGCCGGAGCTGTTCACGGACACCAGCTTGCCCAGCCCCGACTTCTCCTCGAAGTCGGCCAGCCAGGGCCCGCCGCTGGCCCCGCCCTCCATCGGGCAGCGCACGCTCTGCGTACCGTCGGGCGTCTTCGACGTGGTGCCCCCGCAGTACATCAGCCGCTCGCCGTGCTGCTCCTGGCTGTCGGGATAGCCGAAGACGGTCACCTTGCCGCCGGGCTTGCGGTCATGGGCCAGAGCCTGCCCGCCGACCGCGTCGGTCAGTGCCTCGCCCTTCTGTGGGTCCACCACGGCGACGGCGATGTCGTTCTTGGCGTCGTGCTCCCAGCTGCGCGGCATCATGACCGCCCGCACCACGAACGTCCCGTACGGGCGCTTGCCTTCGGTGTAGCCCGGCACGAAGACCATGCTGCTGTAGTGGTTGCCAGGGGAGGCGGGCAGTTGTACGCAGTGCCCGGCGGTCATCACCGCGGAACGGTTGCGGCTCTGGACCGCGGTGGCGGTGCAATAGGAGTCCTGGCCCTTCTCGTTGGTGAAGAAGAGCCGACCCACCGTCTTCATGGCCTCGCCGCGCCAGGCCTTGACGGACGCGGCGTCGTGCCCGAGCTCGACACCGGCGGCGACCTTGCGCATCCGGTCCGCCGTCCAGTAGGAGAGCGTCTCGCGGCGCTCGTCCGCGGTGAACTTCGCCGTACTGAGCGCCGCCTCACCGCTCGGCGTACTGCCGGTAGGGCTTCCGGCCCCGACGGCCACGATGGTGGCGGCGGCCAGCGCGGGCGCAACGATCCGATGCATGCCTTCCACCTCCTTGCCCACATCCAGCTCATGGGCTCGGGACACACCCCGGAGACGACGTTATGCGAGGTCCGGACGAGCCGCGCGTCGAGAGCCCGGCCCCGCAGGTGGGGCGGGGTGCACGGACGGACTCAGGCGTGCAGGGTGGGCCGGTAGATGAGTTCTTGGATGTGGCCGTCGAGCGTCCGGTGCTCGATCAGCTCGAGGTCGAAGTCGGCCGCACCCTGGAAGATCGGGTCAAGGCCGGTCCGACCGGTGATCACAGGGAAGAGGGTCACCTGGACACGGTCGACCAGACCGGCGGCCATCAGCGCCCGGTTCATCGACAGGCTGCCGTGCGAGCGCAACGGCACATCGGACTCCTTCTTGAGCCGGGCGACGACGTCGACGGCATCGCCGCTCGCGACGTTCGCATCCGGCCAGTCGAGGGGGCCTTCCAGCGTGGTCGACACCACCGTTGCCGGCAGGTTCCTCATCCGCGTGACCCATGGGTCACGCACGTCGGACTCTTCGGTGCTCTCGGCCAGCATCTGCGCGAACGCCCGGTACGTATGGGCCCCGAAGACCATCCGCTGCTCCTCGTCGTACAGGGAGAGGCGGTGGTCGAGGAGCTCGGGGCCTTGCTTGCCCCAGTAGCCGGTCCAGTCGCCGCCGGCGGCGCCGAAGCCGTCGAGGCTGGAGAAGACGTCGAAAGTGTAGGTGGCGGTCATGAGGCTCTCCTCGAGTGCGGTCGATCGCGTGTCGGGAATACAGACCGGCAAACACGGCGAGACTCATCGCTCCCGCTCCTGCGAGCCTTGGCGAGGCCCGGGCGTGCGGCAATCCACGTATGCCATTCAGGTGACTCGGCACAGTCGTGTCCGGCGCCGCAGCTCACCCGCGATCGTCTTGAGTCACGCCTCCTGGCCGGCTTCCTGAGCCGCACGCTCCAACCGGCTTCGATGGTTCTCCCACCATGCCGAGTCGCCCGGCGGCAGGCTGTCGTTGCCCTTGTTCATCCCGACGGCGCCGTCCATGAGCTCCCGGAGGATATCGGCGTGCCCCGCGTGCCGGTGCGTGTCGGCGATCACTCGTACTACGGCATGATGCAACGTCACTTCGTCCGCGCTGTCGGGCCACCACGGCACCCTGCCGGTCGTTGTCAGCGGCACCGCGTCGATCGTCGCGTCCGCGTGGGCCCACGCCCGGCGGTAGAGCTCCACGATGTGCTTCCGTGACTCGTCCGCGGTCGCCCACATGTCCCCGTTGGGCTCAGCACCCTCATCGAGCCAGGGCAGCGGCTCGCCGGACGGCCGTCCGAAGGTGTCGCCGAGGTAGCCGAGCTCCACGCCGGCCGCGTGCTTCACCAGGCCCAGGAGGTTCGTGCCGGTCGGCGTCAGCGGGCGGCGGATGTCGTACTCCGAGAGGCCTTCGAGCTTCCACAGCAGGGCATCACGGGCGGTCTGCAAGTAATGGTGGAGGTCAGCTTTGGGATCCGGTGCGGTCATGGGGGCCAGTCTGCCGCTCGCGTGATCTTTGTCCACCGCCTTTCCACCGCTCGCTGCGAACGGAACCACGCTTCAGCCGACGAGGTGGGCGGCGATGACGACGTTGCCCTCGTACTGCTGACGCTGTTTGTCGAAGCCACCGCCGCAGGTGATGAGGCGGAGCTCGGGGCGTCCGGTGTCGGCGTAGACCTTGTCGTCGGGGAAGTTGTCGGCGTCGTACACGTCGACGCCGTCGACGATGAAGCGGGCTTTCGTGCCGTCTTCGCGGGAGATGCCGATCTTCATGCCGGGGGTCAGGGCGCCGAGGTCGTAGAAGACGGCGGGGCCGTTGGGGACGTCGACATGGCCGGCGATGACGGCGGTGCCCTGGGCGCCGGGGGCGGGGCCGCCTGCCCACCAGCCTGCGAGGTTCTTGTCGATCTCGGGTGGGGCCGCCAGCCGCCCGGAGTCCTCGAGGCCGAGGTCCATCAGAGGCGCGTCGACGCGAATGGCGGGGACGGTGACCCTGAGCGGCCGGGAGGCCGGCAGGGGAGCGGCGGCCCGCGTGGCTGCCGTGGCGGCTCGTGCATGGCCATCGGCCATGGCGGGCTGGGGCGGGCCGGCGTGCTGCTCACTCACGGCGAAGGCAAATGTGGTGGTTGCCGCAAGGGTCAGTACGAGGCCCTTGAGCGCCCGCACGGCGGGGGAGCGGCGCGGGGTATCGGTAGCGGCCACAAGCACCGTTCCCTCCAGCAGGACCAGGCCGCTCTGCCGCGCGCATCAGCCGCGGCAGAGCGGCGTGAGGACACGCGGTGCTAGCGCCGGCCGCTGTTCGAGCGGCGACGCAGCGCGAAGCCGGCGGCGGCCGCGACGGCGA
>NZ_BAAAUG010000144.1:0-20171 GCF_039533825.1 Streptomyces rectiviolaceus | reverse complement strand
GACCTCGCCGTGCGCAACCGTCTCGCGCGGGAGCTGCACGACTCGGTGGGCCACGCCCTGAGCGCCGTCACGCTCCAGGCGAGCGCCGCCCGCAGGGTCCTCGACCGCGACCCGGATTTCGTCCGTGAGGCGCTGGCCGCCATCGAGGAGACGACCCGGCGCACGGTGGGTGAACTGGACGCGGTCCTGGGGGTGTTGAGGGAGGGCGGTGACGGACGAGCGAGCCCGACCGCGCCCGCTCCCACCCTCTCCGCCGATCTCGACGGGCTCCTCAAGCGCACCCGCGCGGGCGGCCTGCGGGTGAAGGCCACGGTCGAGCTCGGCCCCGGCGGCGCGGACGCCCTGCCCCCGATGGTGTCCCGCGAGGCCTACCGCATCGTCCAGGAGAGCCTGAGCAACGCGCTGCGGCACGCGGGACCCGAAGCTCCGGTGACCCTGCGGATCGCCCTGGAAGGCACCGACCTGGAGATCCTCGTGGCGAACCCGCTGCCGCACGACACCCCCGCGTCCCGCCCCGGCGGCGGCCACGGCCTGCACGGCATCACCGACCGGGCCAGGCTCCTCGGCGGCACGGTCCGCACGGGCCCCGCCGACGGGGTGTGGCGAGTGAACGTACGACTCCCCCTGAAAGGGCCCGCATGACCGAGACGGCCGCACCCCCCATCCGCATCGTGCTCGCCGACGACGAGCGCATGGTGCGCACCGCCCTGCGCGTGATCCTCTCCGCCGAGCCCGACCTGGAGGTCGTCGGTGAGGCGGCGAGCGGCGCGGAGGCGGTGTCCGTCGTGCGCGAGCTGAAGCCCGACGTGGTGCTCATGGACGTACGCATGCCGGAGATCGACGGCATCCGGGCCACCGAGCAGATCCTGCGGACGCAGGCGGAGCCGCCGCGCATCGTGGTCGTGACGACCTTCGAGAACGACTCCTACGTGTACGAGGCGCTGCGCGCCGGCGCATCCGGGTTCCTCCTCAAGCGGGCCGACGCGGACTCGCTCGTGCAGGCGGTACGGCTCGTCGCGCGCAGCGACTCGCTGCTCTTCCCCGCGGCGGTGCGCGCCCTGGCCGCCGAGCACGCGCGCGCGAAGCCCGCGGCTCCGGCCTGGGTGGCCAGGCTGACGGGGCGCGAGAGCGAGGTCCTGAGGCTGATGGCGGCGGGCCTGACCAACGCGGAGATCGCGGGGCGGATGGGCGTGGGCCCGGCGACGGTGAAGACGCATGTGGCGGCGGTGCTGGCCAAGACGGGGGCGCGGGACCGCACACAGGCGGTGATCGCGGCGTACGAGGCGGGCTTCATGAACGCCGAGTGATCCCACGGTCGCGGTGTCCCGCAGTATGAGGAATCTCTAAGAAACCCGGCAGAACGGAACGAATACATCCGCGTCGCTCGTCTTTTCACGGGATGAACAAGACGATCAGGCAGGCCTCGGTCTTCACGCTGCTGCTCGTGGTCGCCCTCCTTGTGCGGGCGACGTGGGTGCAGTTCTACGACTCGAAGGCTCTCGCGGACGACAAGCTGAACCGGCGCAACGTGATCGAGCAGTACGCGAACCCGCTGGGCGACATCATCGTGGGCGGTGACTCCGTCACCGGCTCCGAGCGGACGAAGGGCGGCGACCTCGCGTACAAGCGCACGTACAAGGACGGCGATCTCTACTCGTCGGTCACGGGCTACAGCTCGCAGGTGTACGGAGCGACGCAGATCGAGGGCATCTACAAGGACGTCCTCGACGGCACCGACAACCGGCTGAAGAACCCCCTCGACACGGTCACCAACAAGCGCGCCGATCCGGGTGACGTGGTCACGACGATCGACCCGGCGGTGCAGAAGGCCGCGTACAAGTCGCTCGGTGACAAGAAGGGCGCGGCGGTCGCCGTCGACCCGAAGACGGGCAAGATCCTCGGCATGGTGTCGACTCCCTCGTACGACCCCTCGGACATCAGTGGTTCCACGGACTCCAAGGAGTGGCAGGCGCTCCTGAAGGACAAGGAGAAGCCGCTGGTCAACCGCGCGCTGCGGCAGCCGCTGCCGCCGGGTTCGACGTTCAAGCTGGTCGTCGCCGCGGCTGCCCTGGAAGACGGGCTCTACGGTTCGGCGGACACCAGGACGGACAGCCCGAACCCGTACACGCTGCCCGGCACGACCACCGTCCTGAAGAACGAGAGCGCGTCCGCGCCTTGTGAGGACGCCTCGATCCGTACGGCGCTGCAGTACTCGTGCAACAACGTCTTCGCGAAGCTGGCCGTCGACCTGGGCCAGGACAAGGTCAAGTCGATGGCCGAGAAGATGGGCTTCAACACCGACAAGCTGGACGTGCCGGTGCGCGCGTCCGAGAGCGTCTACCCCTCCGACATGGACAAGGCCCAGACGGCGCTGACCGGCATCGGCCAGTTCGACGTGACGGCGACGCCGCTGCAGATGTCGATGGTCACGGGGGCGATCGCCAACGGCGGCGAGCTGCTCTCGCCGCACATGGTGTCCCAGATCACCGACTCGGACGGCAATGTCCTCGAGTCGTACGACGACGCGGACTCCCAGCGTGTGATGAGCGAGGACACGGCGAGTCAGCTGCAGTCGGCGATGGAGACGGTCGTCGAGAAGGGCACGGGCACGAACGCGCGGATCAGCGGCGCGGACGTGGGCGGCAAGACGGGCACGGCCCAGCACGGCGAGAACAACAGCAAGACGCCGTACGCGTGGTTCACCTCGTACGCCAAGGGGAGCGACGGCAAGGAGGTCGCGGTGGCGGTCATCGTCGAGTCCTCGGACGCGGCGAGGTCGGAGGTCAGCGGCAACGGCCTGGCGGCACCGATCGCGAAGGCGATGATGTCGGCGGCTCTCAAGTCGTAAGCGCCGCCGCCCCCGCTGTGGGCAGGAGGGTGGGCGCAGGCCGAGGCCGCGGGGTGCCGGTCAAGCGAGACGGCACCCCGCGGGGGTCAACGGCGTGATCTCCACACCTGCCAGCTCCACACCCCGGCGAACGGGACCAAGGCTCCCGCCAGAATCCCCCCGGCGAAGCCGAAACCGCTGCCGGCGTCGCCGTCATCGACGGCAACGACAAGGCCCGCCGCAACGAGGACCGCGACCATCACCCCGGTCAGCACACAGAACTTGCGGCTGAAGTAGCGCACGCGTCCCGGCATCCCCGGCGGAGCCGAGATCTCCGCCCCGGGCCCAAGGCTCGCGGCCACAGGCCGCTTGAACCACGCGTAGACGATCCAGTTCCCGCAGGCCTCCCAGCCGTCGGGAGCCAGCCGCTCGTCAAGGCCCTCACGCCCCCGCGTGACCAGCTCACGCCGGTACTCCCAGCGCTGCGGCCGCTCGAGGTCCCGGTGGCTGACGAACCGCCCGAGCGCGTCGACCCGCTCGACCTCCCAGCCCTCGTCGCCGAAGCGGTTCAGGAGCTCCTCGTCGACGTACGTGTCGGCGGTCCACCGCCATGTCTCGACGTGCGCCTCGGGGGCCGCGGGCCCCTGCATCCCGGTGGGCGCCAGTTCGCGGGCGAACTCCTCGACGGGCCCGAACTCGGCCTCCGGGTCCGCACCGTCCGACTCCTCCAGATGCGAACCGAGGTCCGCGACGGTCGCCTCGACGCGGTCGGCGGGCAGCCCGTGCTCCCGCAGCAGCTCCGCGAGGTCCGCCAGATAACTCATCGCACACCCGCCTTCGCCAGGACCTCACGTACCGACCCGTCGAACGCGAGCCACAGCCCGCCCTGCTCACCGAGGGTGGCCCGCCCGGCATCCGTGAGGGAGTAGTAGCGCCGGCCCGGGCCCTTCTCCGTGGCGCGGAACTCGGCGGCGACCAGGCCCGCCTCCTCGAGGCGGTTGAGCACGGGATAGAGCGTGCCGCCCTTGATCTGGCCGAACCCGGCGGCGTCGAGCAGCTTGGCGATCTCGTAGCCGTAGCTCTCGCCGTCGGTGAGGGCGGCGAGCACGAGCAGATCGAGTACGCCCTTGAACCAACTGGCCCGGCGGTCGGTCTTCGCGCCCCCGGAGGCGGGTGCGGTCATGGTCAGCTGCCCTTCGGGGCCGGGTCGTACGCGGGCACGGAACCGATCGGCTCCGGTTCGGGGAGGGTCAAGTCCCGTACGGAGAGGGCGATGTGGACGGCGATGGGCAGCAGCAGGCTCCCGGTCGCCACATAGAGCCCGGCGAACAGCGCCCCGACGAAGCCGAAGGCGATGACGCCGCTGCGGCCCTGGTAGAAGCCGGCGAGGGCGTACACGAGCGCCGAAAGGGCCGCCGCCGCATAGAGGTTGAGGCCGAGCACGCCGACGCCGAAGGCGATCAGGAGCCCGCGGTAGACGAGTTCGGCGCAGATGCCGTCGGTGACGGCGACGGCGATCGCGAGGCGGCGCTCCTGCGGCGTGCGTGGCAGCATCGCCTGGATGGAGGCGAGTCCCGGCACGTTCCTGCCGCCTTCGGCGAGGGCGCGCATCTTCCGCCCTGACACCACCGAGACCACCCCCACCAGGACGATGACGACGGCCGTGGACACCGGCGATTCGGGCGCCGCGATGCCGAGGTCGGCGGCGGCCATGCCCGGTGAGAGCAGCAGTACCGCCACGGCGAGCGCGGCGAAGACCCACCAGAAGGCGAGCACGAAGGTGAAGTAGCCGACGAGTGCGCGTGGTTCGGTGTCGCGGCGGCGCGCGAGCGAGCCGTACACGCGGCGGCCGAGCCAGGGCTCACCGAACAGCAGATAGGCGCCGAGCACGGCCGTGACGGCCGTGGACGCGGCCGAGAAATCAGGCGAGAAGTCGGTCGAGATGGTCATGGCGGGATTCCCCCTTCCCGAAGGGGCCGCTGCGGACGTGCCGCGCGGCCCCATGAGCACGTGAGCTACCTAGACCGTAAAGCGACCTAGTCAGGAATGCAACCTATCTCGCGATGCCGACACCCGGGCATCAGGCAGCGGCTTACTCCACGAAGTACGTCGGGTTCGGGAGCTTGTACGTCTTGTCCGCGTACCCGCCCGCGAGGTCGGAGACCTGGTCGCCGAAGCTGCCGACGATGTCGTAGCCGGTCGACTCGATGTACTTGCGGGTGCCTTCCTTGAACTGCACGGTGGTGCACTCCCACTTGGCGGGCGTGGCGCAGTCGCTCAGGTAGGCGGGCGGGGCGGTCTTGTTCTTGGTGAACACGTGCTTGGTGTCGAGCTTCGTGTCGTAACCGGCCTTGGCGAGGTTGGTGACGGCGCCTTCGCGCTGCGACTCGCTCAGGCCGGTCAGGAAGAAGACCTCGACGCCCTTGCCCTTGGCGTACTTGACGAGTTCGGGCATGCCGAAGACGGCGGGGCGCTTGGCCGCCTTGACGTACGCGTCCCAAGTGGCGCTGTTGTACGTGTAGTTGGTGGTCTTCTCGTAGTCGAAGCTGAGCAGCGAGGTGTCGTCCACGTCGAGGACGATCGCGGGCTTCTTACCCTTGCCGTGGCCACCGGTCTTGGCACTGTGGCCGCCGTGCTCGGCGGCCTTCCTGATGTCCTTCTTCGCCTTCGCCTGGATGCGCGCCAGGTCCTTGGCGTACGGGCTGTCGGGCGAGGACCGCCAGACGCCGTCGGCGTCTTGGTACGCGCCGTAGTAGTCGTCGATCTCGCCGACGAGCACGCCGATGTTCTGGGGTTCGGCGGTGTGGCGCGCCGATGCGTTGTCGGCGGTGGCGGCGCCGGTGCCGTACAGCGCGGCGCCGGCGACGGCACAGGCGGTGGCGATGCCCGCCACCCGTAGGGACTTGCGCATAGGTCGATTTCTCCGGATCAGAGTCGATGCAGGGGCAACAGGTTCGAGCAGGTCAACACCTGTCTACGCGCACTGTCTACGCGCATCACACGTAACCTCGCGAGACCCTTTACCCGATCGATACCTGATCCAGAGAAAGCCGGGGGTCACGCCCCGGGCGTCCACCCCGGGTCACGGCCGCTGAGGCCGATCACGCGGTCGAGGAGCGGGGCGCCGTCCGGCACCGGGACCGCGGCCCCGAACAGGCTGTCCCCGGACGCCTCGCCCTCCTCGGGCGTGAGCAACGCCTCGGCCACCCCGAGGCTCGCCTCGTCAGGTGCGTACGCCTGGCCGGTCGCCCGCGCCAAGTCCCAGCCGTGCACGACGAGTTCGTCCATGGCGACGGCCCCCGCGACGGCACCCGGCAGGTCGATGCCGCCCGCCCGGGTCATGCCCTCCCACGCGGCCGGGTCGCGCCACGCCTCCACCAGTTCGTCGAGAAGCTTCGGCAGGTCGGCACGCCACTGGGGGCCGACGTCCGGCACGGAGTCCCCCGGGTCCTGGTCGAGGTGAGGCCCGAGATCCTTGCGCGCGGCGTCCCGGAACGCACCGGTGAGGCCGGTCAGATGACCCAGCAGGTGGCGCACCTCGTACTCCGGACAGGGCGTGGGCCCCGAGAGCTGTTCGTCGGTGACGCCCTCGGCGATGACCGCCACAAGCCGGGCCTGCGGCGCGAAGTCGATCATGTCCGTCATGGATCCTCCCGAATCTCGGCGGCCCTGCCCCGCAGACCGCTGCCTGCCCTGTAGACCGGCCCGGCGCCCGGAACTCATCGCCGAAGCCGGGAGGCGGATCTACCGCGCCTTCCCTATGCCGGGCCGGGGGCCTTAGAACCACCATCACCTGCCATGACATCCACGATCACGCGGGTCCTGCGCAACCGCGACGCGAGCCTCTGCCTGGGCGCGGTGGTGGTCTCCGGCTTCGGGAGCTCCGCGATGTGGCTGGTCTCCGGGATCTGGGTGAAGGAACTGACCGGCTCGGACGGCCTTGCCGCGCTCTGCACCTTCGCCCTCTGGGCCCCGGCCCTGATCGGCCCCCTCCTGGGCACGGTCGCCGACCGCACCCGTCGCAGACCCCTGCTCATCGGCACGAACCTCGCCCTGGGCGCCCTCCTGACGACCCTCCTGTTCGTCGACTCCACGGGCACCCTGTGGATCCTCTACGCGGTCCTCTTCCTGTACGGGGCGTGCGGCGCCGTCACGGACGCGGCGGAGGCGGCGCTGGTGACGGCGGCCGTCGGCAAGGACCTGACGGGTGACTTCAACGGCCTGCGGATGTCCGCGAACGAGGGCATGAAGCTGATCGCACCCCTCGCGGGAGCGGGCCTCTTCGCCGCCTACGGAGGCGCCCGGGTGGCACTCCTGGACGCCGCGACCTTCGCACTCGCGGCCGGAATGTTCACGCTGCTGCGACTGCGCGAGGACGCACCCGTGCGCGGCGCATCAGGCTGGCGGGCACAAACGGCCGAAGGCGCACGCCACTTGTGGGGCGACCCGCGGCTGCGGCCCCTCGTCCTCGCGGGCGGCCTGATCATGCTGACGTCGGGAATCAGCGGGGCGGCCGTCTACGCGGTCGTGGAGGGCCTCGGCCACTCCCCCGCGTACACCGGCGTCCTGTACGTCGTGCAGGGCGCCGGTTCGGTCGCGGTCGGCGTCGCTTCGGGGGCGCTGATGCGGCGCCTCGGCGGGCGCCGTTTCGGCGGGGCGGGCATCGCCCTCACCGCGCTCGCCGTGGTCCTGCACTCGCTGCCGTACGACGCGACGGCCCTCGCGGGCAGCCTCGCGAACGGCATCGGGCTGCCCTGCGTGCTGATCGCGGGCATGACGGCCGTGCAGCGCGGGACACCGCAGGCCCTGCTAGGCCGTGCGGCGGCGACCGCGAACACCGTGATGTTCACGCCGACCGCACTGGGCATCGCCCTGGGCGCGGGCCTCGTGGAAAGCGTCGACTACCGCACCCTGCTGCCGGTCCTGGCGGGGGCGCGACTACTGATCGCCGCGCCCCTGCTCATGCCCCGTTCGCCGCGGGCTACTTCACGTCGGCCCAGCGCTTGACGTGGGCGACGGCCTCCGCAAGCTGGGCGGGCGGCAGCTTCTCGATCGCGTTCACGTGGTTCGCGCCGGGTGCGAGATAGCGGTACGAGTCGCGCTTGCTCGGCGTGAACTTCTCGGCGCTCCACGGGTCGTTCTCCGCGTAGATGAAGAGCATCCGCTCACCCTTGGTCCTCACCCAGCGGTCGACGTCGGCGACGGTCCTGCCCTCGTAGGTCCCGCCACGCATGGCGGCGGGGAGCGAGGACTCGGGGTGACGCAGGCCCGGGTAGCGGCGAAGGCCGTCGAGGTGGTCCAACTTCAGGTCGGCCCAGCCGAGTTGCGTGGCGGCCTGCCGGTCGTGGGGGCCGCCGCCGTGGGTGCCGAGGACCTCGTCCTGGAACATGCCCATGCCGTTCTTCCTCGACCAGGAGTACAGCTCGTCGTCAGAGGCCCTCTTCGCGTCGGGCACAGTCGGGCAGTTGTCGATCCCGCCGCTCTGCCAGAAGCCCCACACCTGCTCCAGCACGCCCCGCTCGTAGGCGCGGTCCGCGGTGCCGAGGCTCTCCTCGAAGGTGGCGCCCTCCTTCTTCGCCTCCGCCTCGAACTTGGGGAGCATCCTGTCGCGGCGCACGAGCATCTCGCGCTGCACGGCGTTCAGGGCGTCCCGGCACTCGCGCGTCCCGACGGTCCTGAAGAACCGCTCGTAGGTCCTGTCGTCCTTGTTGTCGACGTTGTCGACGTCGTTCGGCGCGACGACCGCGACGACCCCGTCCAGGTCGTCGGGGTAGTAGCGCTCGTGGTACGTCGCCGTCATACCGCCCTTGCTCGCGCCGACGCCGATCCACTTGCCCTTCTCGACGCCGCGCAGCGCCTGCGTGAGGCGGTGCTCGTCGGCGGCCTCCTGCTGCACGGTGAGCTTGGACCAGTCGTCGCCCGCGGGCCCGGAGGGGCGCGACCCCTCGAAGTACCGGTGTTCCAGGCTTACTTGATTGGCGTCGAGGATGTCGGTGAGAGGCGTGACTTCGGTGAAGAGGTCGTAGCCCGGGGTGAAGAGGACCGTCGGTTTGTCCGTGGCCTTGTGCCAGAGGGTGAGGCGCTGGGTGAAGGTTCCCGCGCCCGGGTCGCGGTGGTCGACGGGCTGGGCGAAGGTGAGCGAGTACTGGGGGTGGCCCCGCACGTCCTCCACGCCGGTGACCGTCATGCCCGGGATGCTCTCCAGGCGTTCGCGAAAGTCGTCGGCCCGGACCCCTGTCGCGCCGGCGGGTGTCCGCGCCGCCGCGGGCACGGCACCGGCCGGCGCGGCCCCGACCAGCACGGCCGAGCCCGCGAGCACCCCCGCACAGAGCAGCGCGGACACCCCTCTGGCGCCCTTGATCCCGCTGGTTCTCCCGGTCTCCCTGTCGCGCACCGTGTCTCCGATCATGTTCGGTCGGTCATGGTGATCAGCTTGGTGATCATCAGCGTACGGATCGTAACCTTGATCACTACTGTCGCGACAGGGCGATTGTCCCCGACTGCCCCTAAACGTGCACTACTTCACATCGGCCCAGCGCTTGATGGTCGCGATGGCCTCGGCCTGCTCCGCGGCGGGCAGCTTGGCGATGGAGGCGCCGTGGTTGGAGCCGGGCGCTTCATAGCGGTAGGAGTCGCGGTGGCTGGGGGTGAACTTCTCCGCGCTCCATGGGTCGTTCTCGCCGTAGATGAACATCATCCGCTGGCCGCGGGTCTTCACCCAGCGGTCGACGTCGGCGATGGTCCTGTTGTTGTACGAGCCGCGCATCGCCTCGGGCAGCACGGAGTTGGGCTGGTAGATGTCCGGGTGGTGGCGGACGTCCTTGAGATGCTTGAACTGTAGGTCGGCCCAGCCGAGTTGGGTGGCGGCCTGGCGGTAGTAGGGGCCCGTGCCGTTCGTGCCGAGGGTCTCGTCCTGGTAGACGCTGAGGCCGTGCTTCTTCGACCAGTCGTAGAGCTCGTCGTCGCTTGCCTTCTTGGCGTCGGGCACGGTCGGGCAGTTGTCGACGGTGCCGCTCTGCCAGAAGTTCCACACCTGGTCGAGCACGGCGAACTCATAGGCGCGGTCGGTGGTGCCGAGTGTCTCCTCGAAGGTGTCGCCGGCCTCCTTCGCGTCCGCCTCGAACTTGGGGATCAGCGCCTCACGGCGGACGAGCATCTCGCGCTGCACGGCGTTGAGCGCGGTGCGGCACTCGGCCGTGCCGACCGTCCTGAAGAAGCGCTCGTAGCCGCTGTCGTCCTTGTTGTTGGCATCGTTCGGGGCCACGAACGCGACGACCGCGTCGAGGTCCTCGGGGTAGAACCGCTCGTGGTACGTCGCCGTCATGCCGCCCTTGCTGGCGCCCGTGCCGAGCCACTTGCCCTTCTCGACGCCGCGCAGCGCCTGCGTGAGGCGGTGCTCGTCGGCGGCCTCCTGCTGCACGGTGAGCTTCGACCAGTCGGAACCGGCCGCGCCCGAGGGGCGGGACTGCTCGAAGTAGCGGTGTTCGACGCTGACTTGGTTGGCGTCGATCAGCTTGGTGAGGGCGGTGGTGTTGGACGCCAGGGTGTAGCCGCCCGTGTAGAGGACGGTCGGCTTGTCCGTGGCCTTGTGCCAGAGCGTGGCGCGCTGGGTGAACGTGCCGGCGCGCGGGTTGCCGTGGTCGACGGGCTGGGCGTACGTGAGCGTGTAGAAGAGGTAGCCCTCCTTGTCGACCACGGAGACGACCTTCATGCCGGGGATCTTCTCCAACCGCTCCCGGATGTCGGCCTTCGTGTCCGCCGCCGGATTCCCGTCGCCCTGCGCGGCCGCGGGCACCGCCCCGCCGAGCACGGCCGCGCCCGCCATGAATCCGGCACAGACCAGCGCGGATATCCCCTTGTTGCGCACCTTGTCTCCTCGTACTGGAGCGAAATGGTCGCCCGGATGGTAACCGCTTCCACTTCCGTTGCGACAGAGGCTATTTGAGGTGCGCCAGGGCCTTGGTCACGTGCGCGAGATCCGCGTCGGATGCCAACCCCGCGTGGTAGAGGCGCAGTTCGTCCGCGCCCAGCGTGGCCGCGTGGGCCGCGTCGGCGGCGAGGGTGGCGGGGCTTCCGCCCATGCCGGAGACGACGGTGAGGTTCGCGGCGAGGGTGGTGCGGGCCGTGCGGTGCGCGTCGAAGGGTGTCAGGGCCTGGGCGCCACCCGTGCAGGGCACGACCACGCCGTCGGCCACGGAGAGGATGTGCTCCGGGTCGACTCCGGCGTTGGCGCCGCAGTGGTACGCCACCGGGTCGGCGTGCAGCAGTACTTGGAAGCCGTCCGGGGCAGCGGCGCGCACGGCCGTGATCGCCGCCTCCTGGAGCGTGCGGGCGGTTTCCTCGCGCCACGCGCGCGTGGCGTTCGCCGTCTCGGCACCGAGGAGTTTCTCCACCGCCTCCCAGCCGCCGGGGGGCTCGTCGCCCCGCCACACGGGCTCCAGGGCGCGGCGGACTCCGGCCGCCAGTTCATCGGGGGCGAGGCCTTGCCGGGCGTACCCCTCACGGCAGTCCGCGCAGAAGCACAGCGACATCAGGTACTGCCCGGCCTCCCCGAGCGGCACTCCCGCGATCTTGTCGTGGGCGTGCAGATGCGCGAGGCCGTACCAGCCGAGGGACTCCAGCTCGGTGCCGCGCGCGCCGGGGCGCACGGCGGCCTCCGCCGCGAGGTCGACGAGGTACGCGCGCGTGGCGGGCTGCGCGATGCAGGGCGCCCAGGGGTAGCGGTCTCCGTAGGCGTTGACGACGGAGGTGTCCGGACGGTCGGCGCCCATACGGGAGTTGTGGGCGAGTACCACCCAGGTGTGCACGTCGAGACCGGCGCCCGCCAGCGCCTCGGCGGCCTCTCCGTAGGCGTCGCCCGGGGCCCAGCGCCCTGCCGCGTACGGGCGCAGCTCGCGCCCCTCCCACCGGTCGCCGGGCTCGTAGAGCACCGCGGCGTGCTCGGCGGTGACGATGCGGTGGCACGGGTGGCGGGGGGTCAGCGCACGCGTGGAGTGGTAGGCGGATGCGAGGGTGACCTGCTGGACGCCGAGGTCCGCGATGCGTGCGGGCGCCGCGGGGTCGCCGACGACGTCCCAGGGGTACAGGAAGGCGGAGGTCCTCACGCGCCCTCCTCCCGCAGCAGGGCGCGCCCGCGCTCGGTCAGCTCGGCGAGGCGCTTGATGTGCTCGTCGGCGGGTTCGTGCAGCGGCGTCCGCACCCCGCCGACGTCGAGCCCGGCCAGGCGTACGCCCGCCTTGACGAGGGAGACGGCATATCCGCGGCCTTCGCCGCGCAGCTCCACGAAGGGGCGGTAGAAGCCGTCGATGAGCCGGTTCACGGTGGCGTCGCCCTCGGCGGTCCCGGCGTTGAAGGCGCGGTGGAAGGCGAGCGCGATGTCGGGCGCGAAGCAGAAGACCGCCGAGGAGTAGAGCGACACCCCGATGCCGCGGTAGGCGAGGCCGGTCAGCTCGGCGGTGGGCAGGCCGTTGAAGTAGAGGAATTCCGCCGGGACTTCGGCTCGCACGGCGCTGACGATGCGCTGCATCAGGTCCATGTCGCCGAGGCCGTCCTTGAAGCCGATGATGCCCTCGGTGCGGGCGAGTTCGACCACCGTCTCGGGAGTGAACACCGCGTTGTCGCGCTGGTAGACGATGACGTCGAGGGAGGTCGCCGCGGCCAGTTCGGCGTAGTGCCCGAGCAGGCCCTCCTGCCCGGCGACGACGAGATAGGGCGGCATCGCGAGGAGCCCGTCGGCGCCCGCCTCCTCGGCGAGCCTCGCGTACCGCACGGCGAGCGCGGTGCCGTACCCGGCGCCCGCGACCACCGGCACCCGTCCCGCCGACTCCTCGACGGCGGCGCCGACGCACGCCCGGAACTCCTCGGGCGTCAGGGCGTGGAACTCGCCCGTGCCGCAGCAGGCGAACACCGCAGCCGCACCCGCCTCGATCCCCGCGCGCACGTGCGCGCGAAAGACGTCGAGGTCGATGGAGCCGTCAGGACCGTAGGCGGTGACCGGGAAGAACAGCGGCCCGCTGGGGATGTCGAGTCGAGCGGCGAGGGGTGCTGACGTCACGGGCTCTCCCTTAGCGTGCACGTTTCTGATCCACGTCCATATTTCTGAACGCACCCACGCTAAGCCGCCGCCTGAGCCCTGGTCAAGCGTCAAGGTCGGCAAGAGAACGGCAAGAGAACCGTGATTCAAGAGCGGATTCCCCACCTCCGTACGACACTTGACGCGGCGAGGCGTTGATCCCTAGCGTGTCCATCGATGTCTATAGATGTGAATGCTGTACGTACACACGAATGCAGCCGCTGAGCAGCCCTTGATCCGAGGAGACCCCCTCATGCCCGCTCCCCGCACCGTCCTGCTCACCGGCGCCGCAGGCGGCCTCGGCACCTTGATGCGGGGGCTGCTTCCGGCCTACGGCTACGGACTGCGGCTGCTCGACGTGCGGCCCATAGAGGGCGAGCCGGACGCCATCACGGCGGACCTCACCGACAAGAAGGCGCTGCGGGAGGCCGTGCGGGGTGTCGACGCGGTCATCCACCTCGCGGGCATCTCCCTCGAGGCCTCCTTCGACAAGATCCTGCGGGCGAACATCGAGGGGACGTACAACCTCTACGAGGCGGCGCGCGAGGAGGGTGTGCCTCGGGTCGTGTTCGCGTCGTCGAACCACGCGGTGGGGTTCACGCCGCGCCCGGTCGGCGACGACCCGCTGATCGCGGTGGGCACGCCCCGCCGTCCCGACACCTTCTACGGCCTGTCGAAGTCCTTCGGTGAGGATCTCGCCCAGTTCTACTGGGACAAGCACGGGATCGAGACGGTCTCGGTGCGGATCGGTTCGTGCTTCCTGGAGCCGTCGAGCGTGCGGATGCTGTCGGTCTGGATGAGCCCCGGGGACGGGGCCCGGCTCTTCCACGCGGCGCTGACCGCTCCCGATGTGGGGCACGCGGTGGTGTACGGCTCGTCCGCGAACACGCGGCTGTGGTGGGACCTCTCGTCGGCGCGGGCGCTGGGCTTTGAGCCGCAGGACGATTCGGAGCAGTACGCGGAGAAGCTCGTCGCCGAGCAGGGGGAACTGGATCCCGGGAACCCGGATCACGCGAACCTCGGGGGGCACTTCTGCACTAACCCTCCGGTGTGGCCGTACTGAGGGGATTTTTCCCCAACCCCGCCCCTTCCCGAAAACCGTGCCTGCGCCCCGGGCCTACCTGGGGCTCCGCCCCAGACCCCGACAAGATGGCCTCAAACGCCGGCCGGGCTGGATGTTCCAGCCCGGCCGAGATCATTCAGCCCGTCCGGCGTTTGAGGACGAACTCGGCGGAGCCGGTGATGACGGCAGCCAAGGCCCCCGCGCCGAGCGGGTTTTCGGGAAGGGGTGGGGTTGGGGAAAATAAACGCCCCTCAACCCGCACCCGGGCACCGAACGGGCACCCCCCACCCCCCGAACGGGCACCCCTCCCGCCCGAGGCAGAGGCCGCAGCCCCGTCAAACGGGCAGAGACGGGCGCCATCACCCCCGTACCGAGCCTGTTCACGCACCGCCCCCCGCTGTAGAACTTTCCCCCAGGGCCCGAACGGGCACAGGCGAGGGAAGGGAGGCGGCCCCCATGACCGCGGAAGAGCGCCAGCGGGAAATCGTCCGGGCAGCCCGAACCTCCGGCTCCGTGGACGTCACCGCACTCGCCACCAAGCTGGGCGTCGCCAAGGAAACCGTCCGCCGCGACCTCCGCGCCCTGGAGGACCACGGCCTGGTCCGCCGCACCCACGGCGGCGCCTACCCCGTGGAGAGCGCGGGCTTCGAGACCACCCTCGCGTTCCGCACCACCATGCACGTCCCGGAGAAGAGAAGGATCGCCACCGCCGCCGCCGACCTCCTCGGTGACGCCGAGACGGTCTTCGTCGACGAGGGCTTCACCCCGCAGCTCATCGCCGAAGCTCTCCCCGAAGCCGCCAAGGGCCGCCCCCTGACCATCGTCACCGCGTCCCTGGCCACCGCCGGAGCCCTCGCCGAGGCCGACAACATGTCCGTCCTCCTGCTCGGCGGCCGCGTCCGCCCCGGCACCCTCGCCACCGTCGACCACTGGGCGACGCGCATGCTGGCCGGGTTCGTGATCGACCTCGCGTACATCGGGGCCAACGGCATCTCCCGTGAGCACGGCCTGACCACCCCCGACCCCGCGGTCAGCGAGGTGAAGACGCAGGCCGTCCGCGCGTCACGGCGCACCGTGTTCGCGGGCGTGCACACCAAGTTCGGGGCGACGAGCTTCTGCAGGTTCGCGCATGTCGGCGAGCTCGAGGCGATCGTCACGAGCACGCAGCTGCCCGCGTCCGAGGCACACCGCTACTCGCTCCAGGGCCCGCAGGTCATCCGCGTCTGACACACCCCCCGCCCGCCCCGCTCACCCTCCCCCGGCACCTTTGGCGCCTCTCATGATCCCGCACGCCCAAATTCACCCCCCACACACATCCCATACATCCCATACATCCATAAGTCCCCATACGTCCAGGAGCATTCATGCGAACCCAGAGCCGACGGAGGCCGCGCGCACTCGCCGCGGCAGCCGCAGGGACGCTGCTTGCCCCGCTGCTCTCCGGCTGCTGGGCCGGGGCGGGCGGGACCGGTTCAGGCGGCGACTCCATCAACGTACTGATGGTGAACAACCCGCAGATGGTCGAACTGCAGAAGCTCACCGCCGCCCACTTCACCAAGGAAACGGGCATCAAGGTGAACTTCACGGTCCTGCCCGAGAACGACGTCCGCGACAAGATCAGCCAGGACTTCGCCAACCAGGCGGGCCAGTACGACGTCGCGACGCTCAGCAACTACGAGATCCCGATCTACGCCAAGAACGACTGGCTGCACGAACTCGGCTCGTACACCCGCAAGGACAAGGCGTACGACGAGAAGGACGTACTGCCGTCCATGCGCCAGTCCCTCACCGGTGACGACGGCAAGCTCTACGGACAGCCCTTCTACGGAGAGTCGTCCTTCCTGATGTACCGGAAGGACGTGTTCAAGAAGGCCGGCCTCACCATGCCGAAGAACCCCACCTGGCAGCAGGTGGCGAAGCTCGCGGGTGACGTCGAAGGCGCCGGCGCCGAGCCCGGGATGAAGGGCATCTGCCTGCGCGGCCTTCCGGGCTGGGGCGAGGTGATCGCTCCCCTGACGAGCGTGGTGAACACCTTCGGAGGGACGTGGTTCGACAAGGACTGGAAGGCCCGCCTCGACTCCCCCGAGTTCGAAAAGGCAACTCGCTTCTACGTAGACCTCGTTCGCGAGCACGGCGAGTCCGGGGCCGCCCAGTCCGGCTATGCCGAGTGCCTGAACAACCTCACTCAAGGCAAGACCGCCATGTGGTACGACGCCACGGCCGCCGCGGGCTCGCTGGAGTCCGCCAAGTCCCCGGTCAAGGGCAAGATCGGCTACGTACCCGCGCCCGTGGAGAAGACCAAGAGCTCCGGGTGGCTCTACACCTGGGCGTGGGGTCTGCAGAAGGCATCGCGCAACCCGGACAAGGCCTGGAAGTTCGTCTCCTGGGCGTCGAGCAAGGAGTACGAGCAGCTGGTCGGCGAGAAGATCGGCTGGTCCAACGTCCCTGCGGGCAAGCGCGCGTCGACCTACGCCAACCCCGAGTACCGCGAGGAAGCCGCCGCCTTCCAGGACGTCACCCGCGCCGCCATCGAGGGCGCGAGGCCACGTGACCCGGGCGTGCAGCCCCGGCCGGCGCCCGGCATCCAGTTCGTCGGCATCCCCGAGTTCACCGACCTCGGCACGAAGGTCTCCCAGGAGATCAGCGCGGCCATCGCCGGGCGCCAGTCCGTCGAATCGGCCCTCAAGAAGTCACAGAAGCTCGCCGAGAAGATCGCCGAGGAGTACGAGGGACGATGACCGCCACCGCGAGTACCCCCACCGTCGCGCTCACGACCGCGCGCGTGCCGGCCAGGAAGCCGGGAAGGCTGCGCGCCTGGGCCACCAGGGCCCCGCTCCTGCCCGCCCTGATCTTCATGGTCGTCGTGACCCAGCTGCCGTTCGTGGCGACGCTGGTGATCTCCTTCTTCGACTGGAACGCCCTCTACCCCGACGCCCGCAGCTTCGCCGGATTCGACAACTACTCCGAGGTCCTCACCGATCCGGACCTGCGCAAGTCCGTCCTGACGACCATCGTGCTCACGGCCACCGTCGTGATCGCGAGCCTCGTCATCGGCCTCGGGCTCGCCCTGCTCCTCGACCGGAAGTTCCGGGGCCGTGGCATGGTGCGTACGTTGCTCATCGCGCCGTTCCTGCTTGTGCCGGTGGCCGCCGCGCTGCTGTGGAAGCACGTGCTCTACAACCCGGAGTACGGCCTCTTCAACGGCCTGCTGCACTGGGTGGGCGGCGACGGCGCTGCCCAGCCCGACTGGGTCTCCAACACCCCGCTGATCGCCATCGAGGCATCCCTGATCTGGCAGTGGACGCCCTTCATGATGCTGATCCTGCTCGCAGGGCTGCAGAGCCGCGACAGTGAGCTCATCGAAGCGGCCCGCATGGACGGCGCGGGCAGCTGGCAGGTGTTCCGCTATCTGACGCTGCCGCATCTGCGCCGCTATCTGGAGCTGGGGGCACTGCTCGGCTCGATCTACATCGTGCAGAACTTCGACGCCGTCTTCACGATCACCTCGGGCGGCCTGGGCACCGCCAACCTGCCCTACACCGTCTACCAGAGCTTCTACCAGGCCCACGAGAACGGTCTGGCGTCCGCCGCCGGTGTCCTCGTCGTCATCGGTTCCATCATCATCGCGACCTTCGCGCTGCGGGTCGTCTCGTCCCTGTTCCGTGAGGAGGCGTCCCGCGCATGAGCACTGCCGTGACGCGTATACGTACACAGTCCGGGAGCCGCTTCCGGATCCGGGGCTCCGCCGGCCTCGGCCTGGCCGCCTGGCTGGCCGGAATCCTGTTCTTCCTGCCCATCGCCTGGATGACGCTGACCTCCTTCCACTCGGAGGAGGATGCCGCGACCAACCCGCCCTCGCTCGCCGCGTCCCTCACCCTGGACGGCTACCGCGAGTTCTTCGGCGCGGGCGGCGGCGCGAGCCCCTGGCCCTCGCTCATCAACTCGACCGTGGCGTCGGTCGCCTCGACGCTCCTTGTGCTCGTCCTGGCGCTGCCCGCCGCGTACGCGCTCTCCATCAGGCCGGTGAAGAAGTGGACGGACGTCCTGTTCTTCTTCCTCTCGACGAAGATGCTGCCGGTCGTGGCGGGCCTGCTTCCGATCTATCTCTTCGCCAAGAACGCCGAGATGCTCGACAACATCTGGCTGCTCGTCATCCTCTACACGTCGATGAACCTGCCGATCGCGGTGTGGATGATGCAGTCCTTCCTCGCCGAGGTGCCGGTCGCGATCATCGAGGCCGCGCAGATCGACGGGGCGCGGCTGCCCACCATCCTCACGCGCGTGGTGGCCCCCATCGCGCTGCCGGGGATCGCGGCGACCTCCCTGATCTGCTTCATCTTCAGCTGGAACGAACTCCTCTTCGCGCGGGTCCTGACGGGCGTCGTCGCCCAGACCGCGCCCGTGTTCCTGACCGGCTTCATCACCAGCCAGGGCCTGTTCCTGGCGAAGGTGTGCGCCGCGTCGCTCGTGATCTCCCTGCCGGTGCTCGCCGCGGGGTTCGCCGCCCAGGACAAGCTGGTCCAGGGCCTGTCGTTGGGAGCCGTCAAGTGAAGGCCGCCATCATCGAGTCCGTCGGCAAGGCTGTCGTCGGCGAGGTGCCCGACCCCACTCCGGGGCCGCGCGAGGTCGTCGTCGAGGTCGCCGCGTGCGGTCTGTGCGGGACCGATCTGCACATCCTGCAGGGCGAGTTCGCGCCCACCCTGCCGGTGGTGCCGGGGCACGAGTTCGCCGGGGAGGTGGTGGGGCTCGGCCGCGAGGTCACGGAGCTCGCGGTCGGCGACCGGGTCGCCGTCGACCCTTCGCTCTACTGCTACGAGTGCCGCTACTGCCGCACCGGCCACAACAACCTCTGCGAGCGCTGGGCGGCGATCGGCGTCACCACCGCGGGCGGCGCGGCCCAGTACGCGGTCGCGCCCGTCGCCAACTGTGTGCGGCTCCCCGAGAACGTACGCACGCAGGACGCGGCCCTCATCGAGCCCTTGTCCTGCGCGGTACGCGGCTACGACGTGCTCCGCGCCCAGCTCGGCGCGCATGTCCTGATCTACGGCTCCGGGACGATGGGCCTGATGATGCTGGAGCTCGCCAAGCGGACGGGGGCGGCGAGCGTGGACGTCGTGGACCTCAACCCGGACCGCCTCGCCACGGCGCGACAGTTGGGCGTCTCGGGGTCGGCCGCCGGGGCGGACGATCTTGACCGGCCGCAGGGGTGGGACATCGTGGTCGACGCCACGGGGAACGCGGGGGCGATCCAGGACGGCCTCGGACGGGTCGCCAAGGCGGGGACGTTCCTGCAGTTCGGGGTGGCCGACTACGCGACGCGGGTCAGCATCGATCCGTACCGCATCTACAACCAGGAGATCACCATCACCGGGTCGATGGCGGTCCTGCACAGCTATGAGCGGGCGGCTGAGCTGTTCGCCGCCGGTGTCCTTGACCCGGATGTGTTCATCAGCGACCGGATGCCGCTGACGGCGTACCCCGAGGCTCTGGAGCGGTTCGCCTCCGGGGTGGGGCGGAAGATCGTCGTGGTGCCTGCGCCATAGCGGTGGTCGGGCGCACCGGATATCACCGGCTTCGCCGAGTTCGTCCTCAAGCGCCGGACAGGCTGAAACCCGGCCTGTCCGGCGTTCTGGGAGCGCGGGAAAGAAACTTCCGCAGGTAAGGGAACGGCAAAGCCCGGACGTTCGTTACCCCATGCATGACAGCTATGACCCCCGGCTCGAACATCCCCCTCACCGCCACCCGCGTAGCGGTGGACGTCGCCGCACCGGTGCGGCTCGACGTATCGGGCCTGCTGCTCACCGCCGACGGCAAGGTGCGCTCCGACGACGACTTCATCTTCTTCAACCAGCCCGCGGGGCCCGGTGTGACCTATCAGTCGGGTGGCGGCACGACCCCCGACAAGATCACGGTGGACACCACCGCCGTGCCCGCGGGCATCGAGAAGATCGTCGTCACCGCCAGCCCGGACGCGGCGGGCCAGACCTTCCAGGGCGTCGAGCCCACCGCCACCATCCGCAACGCGGACGACGGCTCCGTACTGGCCACGTTCACGCCCCCGCAGCTCGGCGGCGAGACCGCCCTGGTGATCGTCGAGGTCTATCTGCGCAACGGCGCGTGGAAGGCGCGCGCCGTCGGTCAGGGGTACTCGAACGGCCTGGCCGGCATCGCCACGGACTTCGGCGTCTCGGTCGAGGAGCCCGCGGCCC